>JAYEKC010000643.1:0-7516 GCA_034716715.1 Gemmatimonadota bacterium
GGGGGGGGGGCCCCCCCCACCCCCCCCCCCGCCGCCCCCCGCCCCCCCCCCCCGCCTCCCGCCCACCGTCCAACCGTCAGGGCACGACGTTCTTCCTTTCCAGGACGTCCGCCGCCCGGTTGACCAGCGATGCCTCGCGGTCGAGCGCCGCCGACACCTTCAGGATCTGCGCGTTGGCCAGCGTCCAATCGTGCTGGTCGATGGCCTCGCGCACGCCGGGCATCGTCTTCACGCCGTAGCCGGTGTAGAGGCCGGGCGCGTAGAGCGAGTGCTTGAACCACGGCCGCTTGGGAAGCCCGTCCGGCAGCAGCATCTGCTGGTCGGCGGTGCGCAGGAGGCCGTTGAGCTGGCCGAGCGCGACGGACGCCAGGTTCTGCGCCATCGCCACCTGCATCGCACGGTCGTAGCGCTGCGCGGCCCGCGCGAGGGAGTCGAGCGAGTTGTCGAGCGCGCTGAACTCGAGGCTCGGCGCCAGCGCCTCGCGCGCCGGCGGGTGCGTCGGCTCCCACGGGTCGTCCGTGAGGCGGTACGTGCCGTCGTCCAGCTGCCTGTTGGTCTCCGCGATCTTCGCCGCCTCGTCGTCGCGGAGCTTCTTCAGGTCGGCGGCGTACCCGCGCGCCGTCTCGGCGAGCTGGTCGAACTCGTACGGCAGCACCTCGGCGTTCGCCGTGCGCATGATCATGGTGCCGATCGTCTGGGCGAGCGCGCGGCCGTACACGAACGACGTGTCGCTGAAGCGCGTGTACCACGCGAACGAGTCGTAGATCGAGTGGTAGATGCCGCCGCCGTCCTCGCCCCCGTAGCCGACGTTGAGCGTGGGGATGCCGAGGTGCTGGATGAACGGCGTGTAGTCCGAACCCGAGCCCAGCGCGCCGATGCGGAGATTCGCACGGCCGCCGCGCGCCTCGGCCTTCGCCTTCGCGTCACCGGTGCGGATCACGCGCGCCTGCGACCGCTTCCACACCGTCTCCTTCGTCTCGGGATCCTCGATCACCTTCGCGACGTCGTTGACCAACGCCTCGAGGTAGTGCGAACCCTCGACGTTGAGGAATCCGCGGCCGTTGCCGTCGGAGTTGATGTAGAGGACGGCCTTCTCCTGCAGCTCCTTCGCGTGCTGCTCGGCCCACTCGGTGGAGCCGATGAGGCCGTGCTCCTCGCCGTCCCACGCGGCGTACACGATGGTCCGCTTGGGCCGCCAGCCCTGCTTGAGGAGCTCGCCCATGGCGCGCGCCTCCTCCAGCTCCGGCGCGAGGCCGGAGAGCGGGTCCTCGGCGCCGTTCACCCAGCCGTCCATGTGGTTGCCGCGCACCACCCACTCGTCCGGCCACGTCGACCCCGGGAGCCGGGCGATGACGTCGTACAGCGGGACGATGTCCCAGTTGAAGGCGAGCTTGAGGTGCACGCGCGCCGGCCCAGGGCCGATGCGGTACGTGATGGGCAGCGCGCCGCGCCACTCGGCTGGCGCCACGGGGCCGGTGATGGCCGCGAGCAGCGGCTGCGCGTCGGCGTACGAGATGGGCAGCACCGGGATCTTCATGATCGTCTGGGCGTCCTTGCGGTCGAGGCGCTGGACGCCGTCCTTCGATCCGACCCCCGGCGTGGTGGGATCGCCGGGGTACACGGGCATGTCCATCACGCTGCCGCGCTGCACGCCGTCCTTCGGACGCCAGGGGCCGGCGGGGTAGACCTCACCCTGCGCGTAGCCGTCGTCCTTCGGGTCCGAGTAGATGAGGCAGCCCACCGCGCCGTGCTCATAGGCGACCTTCGGCTTGATGCCGCGCCAGCTCCCGCCATAGCGCGCAATGACGATGGCGCCCTTCACCGAGATGCCCTGCCGCGCGAGCACGTCGTAGTCGGCGGGCGTGCCGTAGTTCACGTACACGAGCGGCGCGGTGACGTCGCCATCGCCCGAGTACGAGTTGTACGTGGGGAGCTGCTCCGACTTCTGCGACGATGTCGGGTCTTCCTTCAGCACGGGCTCGTCGAGGCGCGCGGTGAACTTCGTTGGCGCGACGAGCTCGAGCAGCCGTTCCTTCGGCGTGGGGAAGAGGACCCTGAACTCCTCGATGTCCGCCTGCCATCCCCACGAACGGAACAGGTCGCGGACCATCTCCGCGTTCTGCTTCTGGTGCGCCGAGCCGAGGTGGTTGGGGCGCGACGAGAGCGTACGCAGCATCTCGCGGATGCGGCCCGCGTCGGGGATGGCGCGGAATTTCGCTTCCCACTCGCGCTGTACGCGGCTCGACTCGGCCGTGTACCCGCGAAGCGGTGGGTCCTCGGCGCGCGCGGCCACCAGGGTGAGCGCGGCGAATGTGGCAAGACCAACTCGTATCGAACGGTGCATTTGGTGGAATCCTCCGTGAACCGATTCTATGCGCGTCGCGGTCGCGGCGGAACGCACCGGTGGTGCGCACGCCGGGAGTTCGACCGCGCGCGCTGTGAACAGTACTCACGAGCGCATGAACCGTGCATTATCTTGGCAGTGCCAAAAACGGAGCCGGAACATGAGCGTCGTCGGTGACTACGCCCGCTTTTTCGGCCGCGAACTGGCGACGGTTCGCGACCAGCTTCTCGCATATCCCGACACGGCTTCCATCTGGGCGATGCCGCCCGGCGTGCCGAATTCCTCGGGCGCGCTTGCGCTGCACATCGCCGGCAACCTCCGGTGGTTCATCGGTGCGCAGCTTGGCGGAAGCGGATACAAGCGCGACCGCGACGCGGAGTTCAGCCTGCGCAACGTGGACCGCGACGAGCTGGTGCGCCACGTGGAGGCCGCCGCGGACGAGGTAACCCGCGGTCTCGCCACGCTCGACGATGCGCGCCTCGACGAACCCTTTCCGCTGGAGGTGGGCGGCGTGCGCTTGCCGACCGGCCGGTTCGTCGGGCACCTCGCCGTGCACCTCGCGTACCACTTGGGCCAGATGGACTACCACCGTCGCATCGTGACCGGCGTGAACAAGTCGCTCGGCGCGCTCGCGCCAAGCGCCCTGGCCGACCGATAGCCGGGCGGCCGTCGGCAATGCGCGGGTTCTCGCCCAATCTCTACCTCGCCGCGCTCGGTCCGTTGACCGAGCTGCTCGGCATCCTCGTCGTCGTCGGCATCTTCGCACTGTTGCGGAGCCAGGCCGACCGGCGCCCGTACTTCCGCTCGTGGGAGCTCTCGTTCGTGTTCTTCGCCGTGTCGCTGACGGCGGGGCTCTTTTACGAACGGTTCGTGAACCCCGACTCCGTCTTCTATCCGGCGTCGCCGGTCACGACGAAGCTGGCCGCGGCGGCGTTCCTGGTGTTCCGGATGCTCACGATGGCGATGCTCATCGCCGGCGTTCAGCAGATCGTGAGGGGCGAAGTGGCCAGGTGGCTGACGGGCGCCGCCGTCGCAATTGGCATCCTGCTCGCGGTGGGAGCCGAGACGCAGACCACGCCGCTCGCGCCATTCCGGTTCTTCCACGGGCCGTTCGGCGCAGCGGCGGCAGCCTACTGCGCGTGGCTCGTGGCGCGCCTGCCGCGATCGCGCCAGAGTGGCGGCACGCGGATGCTGGCGCTGGCGTTTGCCGGGCTGGCGTTCCTGTCGGCGTCGCTCGCCCTGTTCTACGCCGCACAGCGCATATCGCCGGCCCTGACGTCCAATCCGTGGCTCGTGCGGTACGATCGCTACGGGTTCTACTCGGACCTCGCGATACGCCTCGCGCTGGCGTGGGCCATGGTGCGCGTGCTCACGGAGGACGGCCGGCGCGAGGATGGCGACACGCGGGCCTACGTGAAGCTGCTGCAGGACCGCGAACGCCTCGGCGACCTGTTCGACCCGGGCTCGCGGCTCCTCGCCCGGCGGGCGTTCGACGCGCTGATCGGACTCGACATGGCCCGCGCGAGCTTCGGGTCGGTCGCGTGCATCCACGTAACCAACGCCAGGCGCGTCGCTACCGACATCAGCCCGCGCGCGGCGGAGGCCCTCGTCGCCCACCTGGCCGGCGTGGCCAGCAGCGCGGTGCGCACCAACGACCGCGTGTACCGATGGAGCGACGACGAGCTGCTCGTGGTACTGCCACGCGCGGTGCCCGGTGCCGCTCGCGAGCGGGTGGAGCAGATCGTCGCCCGCGCCGCTGCCATTCCGCTGGTGCCGGGGAAGGACCCCGTGCGCGCCGCGGTGGCGGTGGCGGTGCGCGCCTACAACGGGGGCGAGGAGCTGCCGGCGGCGGCCGCGGCGGCCGTGGCCGAATAGGCGATGCTGCGGAGCGTCATCGCGCTCATCGCCGGCTTCGCGATCATGACGTTCGGCCAGCTGGTCGCGACAATCGTCCTCGCGCTCGCCCTTGGCGTCCGGCCCGGCACGCCGAGCCCGGCCTTCCTGCCCGCGAGCCTGGCGTGCGGCGCGGTCGCCGCGGCCTTCGGCGGATTTGCCACGGCGGCGCTCGCTCCGCAGCGGCACGGCACGCACGTACTGATGCTGATGGCGATGATTCTCGTGATGGGCCTGTCCAACCTGCTGGCGCCGCCCGCCGGACAGCCCGGCTGGTATCTCGCGGCCGCGCTCGTCGCGCAGCCGGCGTTCGCGGGCGCGGGCGGCCTGCTTCGCATCCGGCGACGTTAGGTTATCGGTTCAGTCGCGGCGCGATCGCGCGCCGCCCCACCCAGGAGCCCGTTCGTGCAACGCCATCGGATTCTCGCGCCCGCGGCGGCCTTCGTCGCCGTCCTCACCGCCGCCGCGCCCGCGGCGGCACAGGACGCCGTCACGGTCATCCGTGCGGCGCGCGTCATCGACGGTCGCGGCCAGCAGTTGGCCAACGCCGACATCGTCGTGCAGGGTGGCCGGATCACGAAGGTCGGGCCGCGCGGCGCACTGCCCGCCGGCGCGCGCCTCATCGACCTCGGCTCGCGCACGGTGCTGCCCGGGCTGATCGACGCCCACTCGCACCTCACGTGGTACTTCAACCGGCAGGGCCGCTACCACACGCGCGGCGACGGCGACACGCCCATCCAGTCGATCCTCGCCGCCGCGGCCAATGCCGCGGTCACGCTCCGGGCCGGCTTCACCACCATCCAGAGCCCCGGCTCGCCCGAGGACGCCGACCTGCGGGACTGGATCGCCACGCAGGGCCTCCCCGGCCCGCGCATCCTCACGTCGCTCAACCCGCTGCAGCGCGGCAGCCCGGACACGCTCCGCGCCCTCGGGCGCCAGCGCAAGCAGCAGGGCGCCGACCTGATCAAGCTCTTCGCCTCGGCGAGCATCCGCGACGGCGGCAAGCAGTCGCTCACCGACGAGCAGATCGCGGCGGTGTGCCAGGAGGCGAAGGCGCAGGGCCTGCGGACCATCGTCCATGCCCACGACGCGCCGTCGGTGAAGGCCGTGGTGCTGGGCGGCTGCAACCAGGTGGAGCACGGCGTGTTCGTGGACCAGGCCGACCTCGACCTGATGGCCGCGCGCGGCGTGTACTTCGACCCGCAGTGCGCCCTCGTCTTCACCAACTACCTCGACAACCGGGCGAAGTACGACGGCATCGGCAACTACAACGCCGAGGGTTTCGCGGCGATGGAGAAGGCCATCCCCCTGGCCGCGGAGGACATCCGCAAGGCGCTGGCGACGAAGGGCCTGAAGCTCGCCTACGGCACCGACGCCGTGGCCGGCGCGCACGGCCGCAACGCGGAGGACATGGTGTGCCGCGTGCAGAAGGCGGGCGAGTCACCGATGCACGTGATCATGTCGGCCACGTCGGTGAACGCCGAGGCGCTCGGCCTCGCGAGCGAAATCGGTGCGATCGCGCCGGGACTGCAGGCCGACATCGTCGCGGTGGACGGCAACCCGCTCACCGACATCACCGCGGTGCGTCGCGTGAGCTTCGTGATGAAGGGCGGGAAGGTGTACCGCGACGACGGCACGCCGACCATCAGGTAGGACGTCGCCCGTGACCTCGCGATTGCCTACCGTTCCTTGAGCGTCCGCAGGAACTCCGCCAGGTAGCTCCCCCACACCGCCGGCAGCGAGTGTGTCCCGTGCCCGCGCGTCTGGTCGCTGATGGGAATCAGCACGAACTTCGCCGTGGGCACGCGCGCGATGAGCGGCTCCACGATGTGCAGCTCGGGCGGGTTCACGAAGTCGTCCGCCGAGTTGATGTGCAGCACGGGGGCCGTCACCTGGCCCAGGTGCGGCGACGGGTCGTAGTCGCGCGACGAGTCGAAGTACCAGACCATGTCGTTGGGATCGGTGGTGGCCGCCCCGCGCGCCTCGTAGGCCTGGATGATCGAATCCGCCGCGACCCGCGTCGGCGCCTGCCGCTGCTGCACGAGCGGCGCGCTCGTCATCATGAACAGGAATCCCTCGGCCGCCTTCATGCCCACGAGCGGCCCGGTGTAGTTGCCGTCGCGGTATCCGGGATCGTTGCGGATCGCGTCGATGATGGCCGCGCGGATCATCCGATTGCGGCCCACGATGGCCGTCGGCGCGCAGGCCAGTGGCACCGCGCCGTCCATGAACGCCGGATACGTGTAGAGCCACACCCACGAGTGCATGCACCCCATCGACGTGCCCATCACGAGCCGCAGGTGGTTCACGCCAAGGCCCTGCGTGAGCAGCAGGTGCTGGAGCTGCACCATGTCGTCGTAGGTGTACTTCGGGAACTTCGCGCGCAGCCCGTCACTCGGCTTGCTCGACCCGCCGTGGCCCACGTTGTCGGGCAACACGACGAAATACTTCGCCGTGTCGAGCAGCTGGCCCGGCCCGAGCAGCTCGCCGCCGAAGTTCCGCGAGAGGAACCCGCGCCCCGTGCCGCCCGTGCCGTGCAGGATCAGCACCGCATTGCGGGTGACCCCGGCCGCGTCCTTCCGTGGCTTGCCGAGCGTGGTGTAGTGGATGCGCACCTCGGGCAGCGTCTCGCCCGTGGTGAAGGTGAAGTTCCTCGTGACGAAGTCGCCCTGCGCGCCCTGGGCGGCGGCGAAGGACGGAGCGGCGAACACGGACAGCAGGATGTGGCGGATTCGCATCGGATCCTCGTGCGGTGATCGCCATATTCTAGGCCGTGACCGAACCCCGTCGCCATCCCGCCGCCGATTCCATCTGGGACGATGGCCGCGGCCCGCGCTTCGACCCCCTCGTGGGCGACGTGCGGGCCGACGTCTGCGTGATCGGCCTCGGCGCGTCGGGCCTCTGCGCGGCGATCGAGGCGCGCGCCCTGGGCCACGCGGCGGTGGGCCTCGACGCCGCGGTGACCGCCGGGGGCGCCGCCGGGAGCAACGGCGGCATCCTCCGCGCCGGGCTCGCGAAGTTCCACCACGACGCCGTCGCGGCGTTCGGGCGGGAGCGGGCGGCGGCGCTCTACCGCCTGACGGCCGGAGAAATCGATCGCGTCGAGGCCGACACCCCTGACGCCGTGCGCCGCACGGGATCGCTTCGCGTCGCGGCCGACGACGTCGAGTGGGCCGACTGCGAGGCGCAGGCCGCCGCGCTTCGCGCCGACGGCGTCGAGGTGCGCGCACACGAGACGGCGCTCGGCCGAGGGCTCTTCATCCCGCACGACGCGGCCGT
>JAYEKC010000644.1:0-7453 GCA_034716715.1 Gemmatimonadota bacterium
CTTGTCCATCTTGTTGTCCATCTTCTTGTCCATCTTCTTCGTCGTGTCGGTCGCCGCGGCGGCGGACTTGGCGGGCGCCTTCGGCGCCGCCTTGGTGCCCTGCGCGGCCGCGACGGTGCCGACCAGCATCAGCGCTGCGGCGAGCGACAGCCCATTCCGGATCTGCATATCTTTCCTCTCCCTGAGGCGTGAACGTTTACGGTGTGGGTGTGTACACCGTGTCGGCGCCGGCCAACCGGCCGGGCTCGATGACGGGAGAATCTCACGGGGAGCGGCTTAACGCTCCATAACTCCAGAAATACCATGCGTCTACTCGTGGTAGAAGACGACACCAGGCTGGCCGACCTGCTGGCCCGTTCGCTGCGCGAAACGGGCTATGCCGTTGATGTGGTTGGAGATGGCGATGCCGCGGTGACCCAAGCCGCGGTGAACGCCTACGACGGCGTCATCCTCGACATCCAGCTCCCCCGCCGGGACGGGCTGTCCGTGTGCCGGGAGCTCCGCGACCGGGGCAACCCCGTTCCCATCCTCATGCTCACGGCCCGGGACGCCGTCCACGACCGGATTGCCGGCCTCGACGCCGGGGCGGACGACTACCTCACCAAGCCGTTCGATCTGCAGGAGATGCACGCCCGGGTGCGCGCGTTGCTGCGCCGGATGCCGGCCATGGCGCCCTCGCGCCTCACGATCGGCGACCTCGTGATAGACGTCGGTGCGCAGTCGGTGACGCGCGGCGACACGCCGATCCTGCTCACGACGAAGGAATTCGTGATGCTCGAGTTCCTCGCGCGCAACGCCGGCCGCGTCGTGGGCCGGGCCGACATCGTGGCCCACGTCTGGGACGACAACCACGATCCCCTCACCAACGCGGTCGAGGTCTACATCAACCGCTTGCGCAAGAAGATCGACGCCGGCCGCCCGGCGCTGATCCACACGCGCCGCGGCGCCGGCTACGTGCTCACCGATCGCGCCGAGCCGGAGACGGCGAGCCGCGCCTGAGGGCGCGCGTGCGCTTCTCGATCCGCGTCCGTCTTACGCTCTGGTACACGGCGTTCATCGCCGCGTACCTGGGCGTGGTCGCGTCGGGTGGCTACGGGTTCCTCCTTTCCGTCACGATGGGCGACGTGGACGAGCTGCTGGCTCGCTCGGCGTCCACGGCGGCGACGGCCATGGAGTTCGAGCGTCATGGGGGGGCTCCCGATACCGCGGCGGTGCGTTCCGTCGCCGAGGGCCTTCGGCTGCCGGACGTCGCCGTCCTGATCCTCGACGCCTCCACGCGCACGGCGAGGGCGGCCGACCTGCTGCCCCAGCGGCCCCTGGCCCTCAGCGAGGAGCAGCGCCGCGCGCTCGACGACTCGCTCGAGATGGCGGCGCGGCGCGCGCCGCCCGCCCCGAACCTCCGCACCGCTACCATTGGCGGGCAGGACGTCCGGCTCTTCACCTTGCCGTACGTGCTCGGCTCACGACCCATCGTCATCGCCGTCGGCCGGTCGCTGGCCGCGCGGGAGACGACCCTCGAACAGGCGCGCGTCGGACTCCTCGCGGGGCTTCCGCTGCTGCTGGCCATCGCCGCGGCCGGCGGCTACTGGCTGGCCGGCAAGAGCCTTGCCCCCGTGGCGGCGATGTCGGCGCAGGCGGCGGCCATCGGCGCGCGCACGCTGCACGCGCGCCTCCCGGTGCACACCCCGGAGGACGAGCTGGGGCGTCTTGCCGGGGTCCTGAACGACCTGCTCGGCCGTGTCGAGGAGGCCTTTTCGGCCCAGCGCCGCCTGGTGGCCGAGGCCTCGCACGAACTGCGCACCCCGATCGCGGTGATTTCGGGCGAGAGCGAGCACGCGCTGGCGCGGCCCGACCGGACGCCGAGTGAGCTGCGCGACTCCCTGGCCGTGATCCGCGCCGAGAGCCTGCGCCTGCGGGCCGCCATCGACGACCTGTTCTTCCTCGCCCGCGCCGACGCCGGCGAACGCCGGTTGCGCACCGACCCCGTCAACCTGGCCGACCTCGCCGGCGCATGCGTGCGCGCAGCGCAGCAACGGGCGCCCTCGCGCCTGATCACCCTCGAGCAGGGCCCGGGCGGGGGCAGGGCGGTGACTGGCGATGCGGAACTCCTTCGCCGGGTCGTGGACAACCTGGTCAGCAACGCCATCGCGTATTCCACACCCGGCGGCGCCATCGTCGTGCGGCCGGGCGGCGACGAAACGAGCCAGTGGGTCGACGTCGTGGACGTCGGTCCGGGGATCCCACCGCCGCAGCGCGAGCGGGTGTTCGAGCGGTTCTTCCGCGGCGAGGATGCCCGCTCGCTCGCGGAAGGCACGGGGGCGGGCCTCGGCCTCGCGATCGCGCGGTGGGTCGCGCGGTCGCACGGCGGCGACGTGACGATCCACGACGAGCCCGACGGCCGGTTCGCGTTCCGGCTGGCCGTCGCGGCGGCCTGACGCACCCGGGGGCGCCCCGAGGCGGGAGCAGGTCGCTTCGCCCACGGCCGGCGGGAGACGATCCCGGGCGTTCCTGATGGCGGGCGCGCGGGCGCCGCGGCAACTTACAGGTATGGCAACGGTCTATCTCAACGGCGAGTTCCTCCCCAAGGATGCGGCCCGGGTGTCGGTCGACGACCGCGGGTACGTGTTCGGCGACGGCATCTACGAAGTGGTGCGGGTCATCGAGGGCCGGATCTTCGCGTGGCCCTCGCACGCCGCGCGCATGGCCCGCGGCCTGCGCGAGGTGCGCATCGATTTCGGCGCGCCGCAGGTGGCCGGGCTGGAGGCGGTGTGCGAGCGGCTGCTCGACGCGAACGACCTCCGCGCGGGCGAGGCGACGATCTACATGCAGGTGACGCGCGGCGCGGCCCCCCGGCTGCACCACTTCCCGCCGGCCGGAACGCCGCCCGGCGTGTACGCGGCGGCGGCGCGGTTCACGCCGTCGCGCGAGATGCGGGAGCAGGGCATCGCGGCCATCGTGCAGCCCGACATCCGCTGGTCACGGTGCGACGTCAAGACCGTGAACCTGATGGGCGCAGTGCTGGCGCGGCAGGCGGCCCGCGAGGCGGGGGCCTACGAAGCGCTGCTCGTGCGCGACGGCATGCTCACGGAGGGCGCGGCGACGAACGCGTTCGTGGTGATCGACGGCGTGGCGCGAACGTATCCGCTCTCGAACTACATCCTGCCGGGCATCACGCGGCAGGTGGTGATCGACGCGGCGCGCGATGCGGGCGTGCCCGTGTCGGAAGAGCCGGTCACGCTGCAGGAGCTGCTGGCGGCCCCCGAGGTCTTCATCGTGGGCACGACGACGGACGTGGCGCCAGTGGTGACGATCGACGGGCGTCCGGTGGGTTCGGGCGCGCCGGGGCCGGTGACACGCCGCGTGCAGGAGGCCTTCCTCGCGCGGCTCTACCACGACGCGCCCGTCGCGCGGTAGCGCGATGCGGCCGGGGCGGCGTCACGCGCGATGAAGCCCCGCCGCCGCTACGTCGTCCGCCGCTCGCCGCGGCCGCCGGGCGAACCGCTGCCCGGGCAGCGCGAACTGCTCGCCGTGCGCGAGGTGGTGCACGCCTTCCTCAGCGCCGACCGTCCGCAGGAGGCGTTCCAGTTCGCCCTCGACCGGGTGGGCCCGGTGGTGGGAGCGGCCTTCGCGTCCGTGTACCTGCTGGATGGGGCCTCCGAGCTGATGCGCCTCGTGGCCGCGTACAACTGGCCCGAGCAGCATCGCCCGTGGCTCGCGGACGTCCGGGTACGCGTGGGGTTCGGCCCGAGCGGCGAGGCGGCGAGCGAACGCCGGGCGATCGAGGTTCCCGACGTCTTCGCCGACCCGGGGCTGGAAGACTGGCAGGAGGTGGCCCGCGAACTCGACTTCCGGGCGCTGGTCTCGCTGCCCCTGCAGGCGGGCCCCGTGTCACTCGGCGCGGTGACGTTCTACTTCCGTTCCTGGGACGACTTCACGGTCGAGCGCCGCGACCTCCTGCGCCTGGTGGCCGACCTGATGGCGGGCGCCGCCGAGAAGTCGCGCATGCTCGACCGCGTGCGGCGGGCCGAGGCGGGCGTGGTGGAGGCGCTCACGGAGCTCGACCGCCAGTACGTGGCAGTGGCAGGTGCGCGCCGTGCCGGGTGGGAAGTCGTGGAGCTTGCCCTCGCCGCGGTGCACGACGCCCTTGGCGCGATCGAGACCACCGAGGGCGCCGGACCGGGCGGCCCGCGCGGCGCCACCTCGCGGCGCGAGGCGTTGCGGGCGACCCTGGCCGACCTGCAACTGCTGGCCGACGCCGCCGAGGAGCGGGTGGCCGTCGACATGGCGGCATTCGACGCGCGTACCCCGCTGCGTGACGCGCTGCGCGAGGCGGTGCCGGACGACGCGGGCGTGCACGTGGTGGCGGAGGAGCCGACGCACGACCTGCCGCCCTTGCGCAGCGACCGCCGGCTGGTGGCGCTCCTCCTCGCTAAATTGGTCACGCGCACGCTGGCGGCTCCCGAGCAGCCCGAGGCGCGGATCCGGCTGGTGGTGGCGGGAGGCCGGGTGGAGTACCACCTCCCCGGCCGGCCGGGGAAGGACGTGGAGTGGCGCGTCGCCGAGGCCGTGGCCGGCGCGCTGGGTGGCACGGTGGACGCGACGGAGCAGGAAGGCATCGGACGACTGGTGGTGACGCTGCCGCTCGAGGGACCGCGGCGGCGCGACGCCGGCACACGGGAGTGACGAGTGACGAACATCCAGGCGAACCGGACGTTGCAGGAGGCGAGGACGTCCCTCGCGGGCCCCGACGTGCTCGCGGCGGCGCGCACGTTCTTCTCGCGCCAGTCGGGCATCTACGCGGCGTTCCCCGAGCAGGAGGGACCCACCCACCTGTCGTTGCGCGGCCTGGGTGGCGAGGAGGTCGTCGTGGGCGTGGCGGCGGCCGACGGGGGCACGGCGGTCACCGCGTCGTCGTACATGTTCGACCAGCAGGTGGCGATGTTCCTCGCCTCGCTGCCGCCCGCGGGAGGCAAGTAATGTCGGCCGTCGCGACGGTTCGCCCGTTCGTCACGCAACTGCGCACGCCGCGCGGCCAGGTGCTCGCCGTCGGCGAGCCCGGCGGCGAGCGCCTCACCATCCGGGTGCAGTTCGAGGCGCTGTGGGACGCGGTGGCGATGGACGTGCGGGCCGACACGCCCGTACGGACGGTGGCCCGGGCGATGCTCGACCGGTTCGGCGAGCACGCGGACCTGAGCGCCTTCGTGGTGAAGGTGCGCGGGTGGGAGGTGCGGGACGTCGGCGCGACGCTCGCCGACGCGGGCGTGCGGGCAGGGACGACCGTCCACGTCGCGCACCGGTACCGGCGCCCGGTCCGCTGACGCCGCGCGTCGCCTTCATCTCCCACGCCGACTGCGGCCGGCACGACACCGGCTGGGGGCATCCGGAGCACGTCGGCCGGCTGCGCGCCATTCCGCGGGCGCTGCGCAACGACTTCGACCTGTTCGGTGCCGTGGAGCACCTCGAGGGCCGGCACGCGACGCCCGACGAGATCGCGCTGGCGCACGAGCCGTCGTACGTGGCCCTCGTGCGACGGCTCGCGGAGCAGGGCGGCGGACGGCTCGACGCCGACACGGTGGAGAGCGAGGGGTCGTGGGACGCCGGCACGGCAGGGACGGGCTGCGTGCTCGACGCCGTGGACCGCGCGGTGTCGGGCGCGCCGGTGCGCAGCTTCTGCGCCGTGCGGCCGCCCGGCCACCACGCGCTGCGCGCGAGCGGCATGGGGTTCTGCCTCTTCGGGAACGTCGCCATCGCGGCGCACTACGCGCGCCGCGTGAAGGGGCTCGAGCGCGTGCTCATCGTGGACTGGGACGTGCACCACGGGAACGGCACGCAGGCGCTCGTCGAGGCGGAGCAGGACATCCGGTTCGTCTCGATGCACCAGTGGCCGTGGTACCCCGGCACGGGCGCGGCCGACGATCGCGGTCCGCACGGCAACGTGTGGAACGTGCCGATGGGGCCGGGGCGGCCACGCGAGGAGTACGTGAGCGCCTTCCTTGGCGCCGTGGACGCCGCCGCCAACGGGTTCACGCCCGACCTGGTGATCGTGTCGGCCGGATTCGACTCGCTCGCGGGCGACCCGCTGGGCGGGTTCACGCTCGAGATGGACGACGTGACGCGCCTGACGCGCGAGATGGTGACGCGCGCGGAGCAGTGGTGCGGCGGCCGGCTCGTCAGCGCCCTCGAGGGCGGGTACGCCCCCGAACGACTCGGCCAGGCGGCGGTGACCCACCTGCGCGCGCTGGGGTAGCTCCGCTTTGGCGGCTCCCCCTCAC
The DNA here is from genome assembly GCA_034716715.1 of Gemmatimonadota bacterium. Lineage (GTDB taxonomy): Bacteria > Gemmatimonadota > Gemmatimonadetes > Gemmatimonadales > Gemmatimonadaceae > Fen-1231. The sequence continues at coordinate 6,273 of JAYEKC010000644.1, forward strand.
CACCCCTTACCCCTCACCCGCCCGCCTCACCGTAGATTCAGTCATGTTCTGCCCGGAATGCGGAACCTGGAACCGCGGCAGCGCGCGGCAGTGTGGCAAGTGCCACGCCGACCTGCCGGAGGTGCGCACGGCGCCCGAGGCGCCGGACGCGCTCATCACCGCGCTCCGCCAGGCGATGGGCAACCGGTACCGCATCGTCCGCCGCCTCGGCTCCGGCGGCATGGCCGACGTGTACGCGGCCGAACACGAACAGCTCGGACGCCCGCTCGCCGTGAAGGTGATGCACACGCACCTCGCGCGGGACGGCGAGATGCGCCTCCGGTTCCGGCGGGAGGCCGAGGCCGCGAGCCGCCTCGTGCATCCGCTCATCGCCACGCCGCTCGACTACGGCGAGGTCGGCGAGCTGGTGTACCTGGTGCTGCCGTACCTCGGCGGCGGGTGCCTCGCCGACGACCTCACGAAGCACCGGGTGATCGAGACCAACCGGCTCGCGCGGATCTGCGCGCAGGTCGCCAGCGCCCTCGACTACGCGCACCGCCAGGGCGTGGTCCATCGCGACGTGAAGCCGGACAACGTGCTGTTCGACGAGGACGGGAACGCGATCCTCACGGACTTCGGCATCGCCACGGCGCAGTTCCACGGGCGGCTCACCGCCGGGGGCCGGGCGATGGGCACGCCGCACTACATGGCCCCCGAACAGGCGATGGGCAAGACGCTCGACGGCCGGGCGGACCTGTACGCGGTGGGTGTGATGCTCTACGAGTGCCTCGCCGGGTTCCCGCCGTTCGACGGCATGGACGGCTACTCGGTGGGGTACAAGCACGTGCACGAGAAGCCGGTCCCCATCATGGAAGTCGAATCGCGCGTGCCCGGCTCGCTGGCCCGCGTGGTGATGCGCTGCCTCGAGAAGGACCCTGCCGCGCGGCCGCAGCGCGGCCACGAGCTGGCCGACGCGCTGTACTCGTTCCTCAGCGAGGTGGGTGACCACACGCCGATGTACGTCAGGACCGTGACGCCGGACGGTTCGCCCGCGAGCGCGTGAGCGGCGCCGACGACCGCCACCTCGTCGAGGTCGCGGTCCCGCTCCCGTTCTTCGGCACGCTCACGTTCGACGCCTCGGCGCCCCGCGCCAACGGCGGCGCCGCGGCCGCGGCGTCTGGCGCCGGCCGGGGCCCCGCCGC
>JAYEKC010000645.1:0-908 GCA_034716715.1 Gemmatimonadota bacterium
GTCCCAGTCCCGGTGACCCAAAGCAGCGCGAGCTGGCCGCCGTTTGGGCCCGTCCCGAGGTTGATGACTCCGTAGCCACTGGGCGCCGTTCCTTGGTCTGCAGCGGTTGCGAGCCCTGACCACGTGAGCTTCGCTGCGGCGAGGAATGCGCTCGCCGATCCGTCAAAAATTCCGATCATGCTCTCGGTGGCGTCGACGTTCTCGAGTAGCATCCACGAGCAGTCGGCTTGGGCGTTCACAAAGGTTCCAATGCCCTGAGAGCGGTAATGCGAGCCGCCGGCGGAGTCGGTGTGTTTCGTTGCGACTTGGCCGCCGATGGCGGACGTCATCGCAGCAACCGTGAATGGGGTGTTCCAGCCCCAATACGTCGCGTCGCCGAACAGGTTCGAACCGAGCGCGTTCTGGTTGTAGCCGCTCTCGAAGAGCGCGCCAAATTCAGAACCGTAGTAGCCGAATCGCACGAGTCCGTTCGGCACTGCGCTCCAAATCCCCGCCTTCGACGCAATCCGCGCGACGGCATCCGCACGCGCGAGCGTGATGGCTTGCCCTGTTCGGGCCGTGATTGAGAGGTCCGTCGCCCGCCAGTCGTGGATGACCTGGCGGGGTGAGATCCGGTTCACGCCGGCTCGCGGACTCAAGCGGCCTCCGCAAACGAACTGCCGGTGCGTATCGCGTAGTCGGCGGCTACTCGTCGAATCAGTGCGGCGCCAGGCGGCGGCCCGAAGTCGGTCACGTTGGCGGCGAGGCGGTTCGATCCAAACGCGGCTCTCCCCGCGACGGTGGCATCGCTCGTGACTGCCTCTGCGCCGCTGTTGATCGTCTGACCAAAGTCGATATGTCCGTCGGTGTAGATCGAGGGGCGAGGGCGCACACGGTCTCCGACGGCCGGCGCCGCGGCGGCCGCGACG
>JAYEKC010000645.1:918-7332 GCA_034716715.1 Gemmatimonadota bacterium
TGAACCGCCGTTCGTGTGAAAGCCCTGGTACTTGTTCGACCCAGAGTGATTGCGAAATCCAGCGTACACGGCGCCCGTACCCATCGCGAGCATGTAATTGCCGGTCCCGAAGACGCTTCCGGTTTCGATGAATTCGAGGAGTAGCGACAGGAGGCCGGTGCCTCCGTTGAACGTCCAGTTGATGTTCGAATCGTTCTGGCGTGTCGCAGTCGACGACCCTGTCGGCACCGGGCTGCTCGGCGTCGTGACCGTCGTATCGGGCACCTGCACGTTGAAGAGGCCAAAAGAAACGGGGCCAGCGGCGGCACCCGTCGAGAATTGCGGCCCAGTCGCGTTGCTCTTGATGCTGAAGTCGACATTGACGGTGACGGCGACATGCCACCGCGTCAGGTAGTTCCAGCCGGCGGCGAGCTTCGACAGGTCGATGTCCCACCAGCCGTTCGTTATGTTTTGCTGGTTCTGAAATCGCACGGTTCCAGTCGTGGTGACACGGTAGAACCAGAGGCAGGGCTCGTTCCGAGTGCCGTCGGCGGCCGTCTTGCTGACGATCTGATAGAAGTCGTTCACGCCGGATTGACCGACGCCAGTCATCACCGTGGCGCTGTTGGCGACACCATCCGGGCCCGTCAGGGTTTTTGCCGGCGTCGCCGTCCCACGGCAGACCCAAGGCGACTGTGTTACGTCGCTGGCCTGCTTCGTGAGATTGGTGATCGCGTTCTCGGCGAGTAGGCCGATGAGCCCCGTGGCAGGGTCACGGTGCCAGCGCACGGCGTTGCGCGCGGCATAGCCAACCAGGCCGCTTGCATCTTGAAACGCGGCGAGGCCAGAGTCCGAGGCCCGCGTGAGTGAGCTCGTCTGCCCGCTACGCGCCGTGAGCGTGAGGTCTTCGGCGTGCCAGTCGAACGGCAGCATCGTGCGCCGCGCAGTCGGGTAGAGCCCGAGCGGGAGCGGACTCACGCGACGTAGGCCCGGTAGTAGTAAACCACGGCCGTTCCCTTGTCGATTTCGAGGGTCGGGTTGTCCTGCGGGTCGATCGCAAGGAAGTCGTGCGTCGACGTCAGCGCGTTGAGCTGGTCGGTGCCGGAGCCACCGGAGTACTTCGTGATCGTGAAGGCGTCGCAGTCGATGTCGACGTACTCCGAGCCAGTCGCGCTCACCGCGATCGTCATGCGCTGCAGTTCGTCGCCGGCGGCGTTCTTCAGGATCGCCGTGATCGGCGAGGACCAGCTCCCGTTCAGCCGGAGCAGGATGCGCCGCATGCGCGCGGACGCGTAGCCCATCGGCAGCGTCGTCGGCGTGTTGACGGCGTTGATCGCGACCGACTGCGGGGTGACGTCGTACCACAGCGGGTCGGGACAGAGCAGCCCGAGGTTCCCGCGGAGGTACGGGATGGCAAGGCCAGACGTCGCAAAGTTCGGCTCGCCCGACACCAGGTAGCCGTAGCAGAGCTTCGTCGCGTCCTCGACCGAGATGATCTCCTGCCGCCCGTAGAGCGAGCGGAACAGGTTGTTCAGCTTGTCGCGGCGGTCCTGAAATGAGCTCGGCCGGAACTCGTAGTTCAGCCGGAGCATGCGCGGGTCGCTCGTCGACGCCGGCGAGAGGATCTTCACCCCGTCTCGCATGACCAGCGGAACGGTGCGGAAGTTCCGTTTCGGGATGGTGAGCCACCCCTCGGCGGGGTCCTTCACCGTGAGGTTGTAGTTCTCTAGCGGGACGCCGTTCAAGGAGAAGGTCGTGAGGGCCATGGGTCAGTCTCCCACGCCGGCGAGGGCTTCCATGGCCGACAGCTGGCGGTTGGAGAGCTGTACGACCGGTCGCGCGACCTCGAACGCATCGCGGCGAATCTGGCGGCGCACCTGCATGACGCGAGGCGACGCGGCCACGCCGCGCGCCGGGTCTCGGAGCATCGCCGTCTGGCCGATCTTTACGACCGTCCCGTCCTCGATGAACTGCACCTGGTAGTCGACGGTCGGCGCCGAGCGGCCTTGGTTGAAGAGCAAGTCGTTCGCCGCGATCCACGGCGTGAGCTCGTCGCCGCGCTTGCGGCCGAGCGGCGTCGGGCAGGTCGCGGACGTCGCGACGTAGACCTCGATCGACTTCAGGTAGAGTTGCAGGAACTGTGAGTACGTCTGCTGGGGGATGGTGATGAGGATCTGAAGAAAGTCATCGCCCGAGGTCGCAGTCAGGCTGACCTGCTGCTCAAGCGTGACGTCGACGTACACCGGGCTCGCGTAGGAGCCTTGGGTGAGGCTCGATGGCGTGAGGGTGGTGTTGTTGCCGTAACCCTTCACCGCCAGCGACAGCGTGTTCAGGTTCGCGCCGCCCTGCAGGCAGGCGAACGAGGCGCGCACCCAGGCCTGCGTCGCCGCGCTGATGCGCGGCACGTGGCAGGCGCCGGTCCACTGGAAGGGATAGACAGCGGTCGCGCCGCCGCCGGGCCCGTAGATGATGTTCGCGACCATGTTCGCGCCGAGTGTGTCGCTCGCGGCCGGCGACCAGATGGTGACCGTGTTGCCGTTCGTCCAGGTCTGCGACTGCAGCTGGTAGATGCTGACGGTCACGTTGCCGCTCCCGTCGGCAACCACGCGCGCCATCGCCCAAGCTGGGAAGCTCGGGCCCCCGTTGATGAGATCGCCCGGCTGAATGACTCGGCCCGCGGCGAGCCCTTTGATCTTGAGGCTGACCACGCCGGCGCCGAGCGCCTGGGTCGTGTCCACGAGGCCCGTCGTCGACCGCGCCGACGCCTGCGCCTCAGCGGCGACCCACTTCGGCTGGCCGACGCTCGACAGGTTCGTGTTGTGCGTCGGGAACATGCCGAGCCAGACGGGCCGATTGCTCGCCCACACATCGTTCGTCGGGTCGTGCTTGTAGTTCCGCTTGTAGAGGTCGGTGAAGAGCGGAAACCCGTCGACGGGGCCGTAGGTCGCGAGGCTCACCGGGTCGGTCAGCTGCCGCTGATACGTGTCGGACGCGTCCGCGCGGATCTCGACGTCGAGGTCGGTGAAGATCGGCCCCTTGGTCGCCGACGGCTTCACGATGACCTGCGTCGAAAGCACTGTGTCCTGGACCGCCATGCGCAGACGGCCGCTCGGCACGGTCAGACCGTTGCGGTACACCAAGGCGACGAGCCCGACCTGCGCCGAACCGACGAACACGTCGTTCGTGCTCTCGTAGATCCAGTTCTGACCCGTCGAGCCCGCGCCTTCCGCGTTGTTCCCCTTCGGCAGCCGCGTGTAGCCCGAGACGGCGAACGACGACGCGGGATCGAGGATCGCGAGATAGTCGCCCGTGCCTGCGCCGCACTGCAGGTAGAGCTTTGAGCCGAGGTATGGCATGAACCGGTTGCCATAAGTCCCGGCAATCCCCGTTACACTGATCGCGCTGCCGTCGATCGAGGGCAGCGTCGTGTCGGTGCCCGTCGCCCCGGTCGTCGCCGTGACCTTCTGGATGTGGTTGCCGATACTGACGAACCACAGGCTGTTGTTCGAGTCCCCGCCGGCGGCGACTTGCGCCGTTCCACCGAACACCGCGACGTGCCGCACGAACACGTAGGTCGCGTCGTAGCACTGAACCCACGTGTTCCCGGGGCCGTAGCAGAAGTAGTATGTCGCGTTCGCGTCGTAGATGACCCAGTTGTTCGTCGTGGTGCCGATCGTGCCCGCGAGCGTGAGCGCGGCGAGGTTCCAGATCTGCACGGCCGCGACCGATGTCGAGCCGACGGCGAGCTGGTTGATGCCGCCTGCCTGGTTCAGGTTCGAGAGCGTGCTCGGGTTGGCGTGCGTCGCGATGTTCCCGGCGCTCGCCATCGTGCTCGCGGTGAGGCGCTCCACCTTTGAGGCGTCGTTGCAGGAGACGAGGAACTCGTCGCGTCCGGCGTCGTAGACGATCGCGCGCAGGTCGGTCGAGCCGCCGATCGCGGTCTTGCCGCAGGTGTTGTCGTCGAGCTTGCGCCAGTACACCGAGAACGTGCCGAGCGCGGCGTCGCGCGCGATGACCGCGACCCGCTTCCGTGTGGGATCGTAGGCGACGCCGCGAAACCCGCCGTAGTCGACGTCGGGGAAGGTGATGCCGTCGATCGAGAGGCCGGCGACGAGGCCGTTCAGCTGGTCGTCAGCGCCGATGGGCGCCGTGCCGCCCGCCTGCGGGTGGGCCAGCGTGAGATTGTCGCCCGCGACGGTTGAGAGCTTCCAGCCGTTCTGCCCGATGTGCGTCGCTTCCGTCTCACCAGAGAGCGTCGCCGCGCAGGGAATCGCGCGGTTGAAGAACTTCTCGTCGGCGGTGATCCGCCGGCGGAGCGTCTCCACGTTGCGGCCCACCCAGGCAACCGGGGTGCCCGATGCCGTCCGCCGCCCGAACATGATGCGGTAGTTCGTGTCGGCGTTGAACTCGAGCCAGAACTCGAACTTCGAGGCGTCCTCGAGTGCGGCGAGATACTCCAGCGGTGTCGAGCGGTTCGGCGTGACCGTGTAGGTGCCCGTCGGCGTGATGGTGCCGAGCACGATCCACGTGAGCCCCGCCGCCGCGAGCGCCGGCAGGATATAGGTGTTGATGTGGTCGGTGATCGTCCGCAGCCCGGGCGTGAGCGCGAAGTTCTCGATGCCGCCCACCGTCTGCGACAGCCGCACCTGCCCCATGCGAACGGAGATGTCCGCCGCGCGCACGATGACGGTTTCCATGTCGGGCCCGTCTTCGAGCGGCCCGTTGATGTAGTACTCGTAGACCGAGCCGTCGTCGTCAGTGATGCGGATGACGTTCATGATCCCGCAGCGCGATACTGCCACGCTGTCGGCCGGAAGTGTCAGCGTGCACCCGCCGCGATCGCCCCCGATCGTCTGCCACCACTCGCACGAAGCAAAGTCCGCGACGCGACAGACCACCGTGCTCCCCGCTTGGCACTTGGGGCCCGAGCGAATCTCGACGATCGCCATGCTACGCCGTCCTCGGGGCGCCGGCGGCGGCGCGCAGGCTGAGGCGGATCTGCGCGAGCCCGGTGTCGATGCCCGCCTGGGCACCGGCCGCGGCGGCCGCGTGGACCGTCGCCGGGTCGCTCACGCCCGAGACTTCGACGTTGATCGGGCCGATGGTGCCGATCGTGGCGGTCACGGGGCCGCCCATGTCGAGCCCGCCGAGGAACGCGTCCCGGATGCGCTGCAGGCTGTCGGCCATCGCGGGCAGGAAGCTCAGGTAGAAGTTCGCGCTGTCCATTTGCGCATAGCTCGCCGAAGCCAGTCCAGCGACGCTGGTGGATGTCCCGACGGCAGAGACAGCATCGCCGAGTCCGGCGCTCCCGGCGTCGCCGACCCCGGATGCCTCGTCCTTGATGCCGCGGACGATGCGGAGTACGGCGGCGATGTGGTCCGCGAGGTCCTTGTTGGCGGGACTCGACGCGTAGAGGTCCTGCAGGTGCTTGATGGCGGCGTCGCGGCCTGCCTGCGTGGAGAGGTCGCCGAGGCTGCCGAGCCCGTAGACGTCGGCCAGCTGTTGCGCCTGGTCGGTCGCAACCGTGCCCATGATGTCGAACTTCGTGCTGAGCGCCGACGCGGCGTCCGCCATCTGCTGCGCAGCCGACGTGATGCCGTCCGCCGCATCCCCGGCGGCGCCCATGAGCGCGAGGATCGCCTGAATGAGGTCGTCGAGGGACGTGCCATCTGGCAGCTGGGCGGCGCCGTCGTGGAACATCGTGAAGACATCACGGAGCCGCTGCTTCAGGGCCTCGAGGTCCTCGGCCTTCGACAGGTCCAGTCCGTCGAGAATGCCGGCGAGCTCGGGGAACACCTTGCCATAGGCGGCCACCTTCTCCCTGAGCTGGTCGGCCTTCGACGTGCCGAGGATCTGTGCGCTGTCGTCGATATCCTTCAGCGCGTCGGCGAGGGCCTGCAGCGACGACTTGGCCGCCTGTACTGTCCCTGCCGCGTCGTTCAGGAACCCCATGAGCGCCGACAGAGCGTCGAGGAACTGCTGCAGGTTCATCCCGTTCAGGTCGTCCGACGTGAGCTGCCCGGATGCCGCGCGGGTGAACAGGTCCTGAATCTGCTTCTTCGCGCTGTCGAGCCCGGCCGCGCTCGACAGGTCGAGGCCCGCCAGTCCGGAGAACAGCGATGGTGCACCGACCTTCGGGTCGGTGAGCAGCGTGACGAGCCGCGCGAACTTGTCTTTCGCGTCGTCGACGCCGAAGATCTCGAAGCTGCGATTCAATCGGTCGAGCTGGCCGGCGAAGGTGTCCGTGAAGGCTTTGAAGTCCGCCTCGTTCATCGCTTGGCGCAGGCGTGCGATTTCCGTTGGCGTCGGGATATCCGATACCGTCAGGCCAAGCTCCTGCGCGATCGCTTGGAGATCCTTCAGGGTCACGCCGGCCGCGACGAGATCACGTCGGAATGCCTTCACGTCGAAGGTGTTCCGCACGCCATTCTCACC
>JAYEKC010000646.1:0-7305 GCA_034716715.1 Gemmatimonadota bacterium
GGTGGCCGAGGTGGAGCGGGCGCTCGCCGGCCTCGGGCACCCGGTGGCCGAGGCGTGGGCGCGCGAGGTACACTCGGCCGGGTTCGAACGGCAGGTGCGCGACTTCGTGGTGCGCGTGCGGGGCGAACTGGCGTTCGTGCCCGTGGGCACGGTGCTCACGCCGGAACGGCGGGCCGACCTCGCGGCGCAGGCCGCCGACATCGCGACCGAGGTGATCAACGAGGGCCGCCAGGGGGAGGGCCGGTCGGCGCGGATGCGGCTCGCCGACCTCGTGCTGCGGATCGCGGGCGCGGAGCGCACACGGCAGTTCGTGGAGCAGACGGTGCACGGCGCGCTCGGCAAGGCGGAGACGCGGACCTGGGGCGAGATGCTGGCGCCCATCTCGGACGACGAAGTGGTGCAGTGGGTGCTCGAGGCGGTGCGATCCCCCCGCGCCGGCGAACTGGCGGCCGGCGCCGCCGGGGGCGCGGCGCGGGCGGTGCTGGAGCGGCCCGTCGGCCGGCTCGGCCGTTGGCTCCCGCCCGACGCGTCGCGGCGAATGGCAGCGGTCGCGGCGCCCGCGCTCTGGGACTGGTTCGTCGCCCAGATCCCGGGGTTCCTCGAGACGCTGGACGTGGAGGGGATGGTGGAGCGGAAGGTGCTCGGGTTCAGCACCCGACGCATCGAGGAGATCGTGCGCGGCGTGACGCAGCGCGAACTCGACGTGATCGTGAACCTCGGCTATGGCCTCGGCGCGATGATCGGCCTGCTGACGTTTCTCGTAGGGAGAGTGCTGTGAGAGGGAAGGACGTAAGTAGACAGTAGACAGTAGACAGTGGAAGGAAGTATCTGTCTACTGTCTACTGTCTACTGTCTACGTCTCTCAGTACGTCGCCGTCGTGATGAGCCGGCCGCTGCCCTTCCCGCCGCCGTCGCCCGATCCCGTGAACGTGCCCGTGTACACCTGCGGCGGCTTGCCGCGGATGTTGATGGTCACGACGTAGTTCGTGGACACTGCCGAGCAGTTCGACCAGTAGTCCACGCGCACGGTGTAGTCGCCGCGCGGCGCGATGAGGCCGCTGGCCCAGAAGATGTTCTCCGCGCGTGGCCCGTCGGAGCCGCAGCCGGCGTTCGAGTCGAGGTCGAGCTGGCCGCCGGAGACCGCCGTCTTGTGGGCCCAGTACACTTCCTCGCCGAGCGGGTCCACCACGTGGAGGTCCACGTCGGCGCGGGAGTCCCACGTGATGTTCACCTGCACGTCGCCCGTACCCACGCTGATCATGCTGATCGGCGCGTTCTGGAAGACGCCGTATGCGCCTCCCAGCGCGCCGGCGAGGCGCATCTGGAACACGGGCACCGGAACGTTCTGGCTGAAGACGATCAGGATCTGCTGCGACGTGGTGGCCGCGGGCAGCTGGAGCTCCCAGTAATCCTCGAGGTCGGGAATCACGACGGCGATCTTGTCGAACGGCGTGATGGACGTGGCCGTGACTTGGATGGTGCCGCCGAGGAGTATGAGCGCGGGAATCGGCGCGGTGACGATGGGATTGGCGCCGCCCGTCGGGGCCGTCCCGACCTTGAGCGTGGCCTTGGCACCGCCGCCGACCGTTTCCACGGCCGACACGTAGTTGGCGATGGTCGGCCGCTCGCTCTCCGTGGGCCGCTGCCACTCGACGCAGCCTGCGGACGCCGCGAGGGCAGCCGCCGCGAGGGCCGGGCGCCAGGACCGGATCGACACCTGCAGGATGTGCGGAACGCGCGTGTTCATTCCCCTCCTCCGTACTAGCGGAGCGGCGCCACCCGCACCCGCGACAACTCGATCAGCTTCGGGGACGCCCCGGCCGGGACGTCCGTGTACAGCACCGCCGGGTGCCCCTGCACCGTGGCCGCCGTCACCTCGACGACGCGCCCCTTCGCCGCATACCGGAGGACGTTGCCCGTGCCCCCGGCACCTTCCCGCAGGTCGAACCGCCGCTCGAGGGCCGTGCTCAGCACGAACCGGAACTCCGCCGCCTCGAACTGCGAATCCCACACCGTGAGCCACGTGATGCCCGCGCCCTGGGGCGTGTTCACCACCATGTACCGGTCGCCACCCCAGCCCGACGCCCCGCGTGACGCCGTGGGCGCGTCCTTCAGCTGCTGGAACAGCACCAGCCGGGTCTCGAACTCGCCGAGCCCGTTTTCGTACACGACGGACCCGACCGCCGGCCGCGGCAACGTGATTTCCAGCGGCGGGTCGTTCGCGTCCAGCGCCTTCTCGGGATGGAGCACCTGCTCGGTGGATTGCGGGACGAAGCGGAGGGGATCCACCCCCGGCCGCAACTCCCCGATCCTGCGCACGTACTCCGCCCCACTCAAGTACGGAAACAGCAGCGTCTCCTGGATGAACACCGGCGCCGTTCCCAGCACCGGCATCGATCCCTGAGCATCGCGAATCATCTGCCGCACGCGGTCCCAACCCCCGGGGAGCCGCGAAAACATCTTGCCACCACCCAGCATCACGTTCAGCTGCTCGAACGTCGCGTACCCCTCGATCAGGGCCTGCGCGGCCATCATCCGATCGTTGTCACGCGAGGCGTGGACGACGGAATCCAGCGACAGGTACTGGTCCTGCAGGGCATGCACCAGTTCGTGCGTGATCGTGACCTGCAACACCTCGGGCGCGGGCTGGGCGCCCGCACCTCCACTGACCACATACAGGACTTTCGTGCCCGGGTCGTAGTAACCAACCACTTGCTCCGAAAGGAGGGTCAGCAGGAACGGACGGAGGTTGAGGGTGTCCGGCAGGAGGCCGAAGAGCTTGTACGCCCGCTCCTCGCCCGCGAGGTCCAGGGCGGGCTGGTCCTCGTCGAACTTCTTCTCGAGGAACTCGCGCAGGTCGGACCGGTCGCGGGCCTCCACCCTGGGCGGAACCTTGAACTTGAGCCCGGTCGCCTGCTCCACCTTCGGGATCGCCTCGGCGACTTCGCGCCCGTATGGGCCGGGAAGTGGCGCGGGCCGGTCCTTGCACCCGGCTGTAGCAAAAACGGCGAGCGCCAGCGCGACGCGGACGCGGCCCGGCCGGCGGCGAGGGGGATTGGTCACGGAGGGCAAACCTTCCTGATACGGTGGCACCGGACGCGCGGCGGTCAGCCGGTCAGCCGTCCGATGTACCAGTCAATGAGCGCGTTTCCCCAAAGCAATGCCACCACGGAGGCCGGCGCAAGGAACACGCCGAACGGCACGAGCGGCGTCTCGAAGGCCTCGGAGCGCGCCCTGGCGCGCGCCCAGCCGATGGGGATCACGAACACCACGAACGCCACGGCCCCGATGGCCGCCGCGAGGAGAATGGCCAGCAACGCGCGCCCCGGGCCGAGGGCGGCCCCGGCCATCGCCATCAGCGTGGAATCGCCGAACCCCATGGCCTCCTTCTTCAGGGCCACCTCGCCGAGCCAGCCGATGATGGCGATGGCGCCCGCGCCCGTGCACGCACCGAGGATGGCGTTGAGCGGGCCGCTGAACGGGAGCTGCTCGCCGGTGAACACGCCTGCGACGCTCGTGGCGCCGACGAACAGGAGGCCGGTGACGGTGAACCCGTCGGGGATCACATACGACCGCAGGTCGGTGATGGCGATGCCAAGGAGGATGGTCACGAACACGGCGAGCCGGAGGGCCAGCAGGCCCGGGCCGGCGACGGTGAACGCCGCCACCCAGATCGCCCCCGTGGCGGCCTCGACGAGCGGATACATCACGGAGATGGGGCGGCCACAGGTGCGGCACCGGGCGCGCAATACCAGCCACGAAATCACCGGCACGTTGTCGTACCAAGCCAGCGTGCTCCCGCATCCCGGGCATCGCGAGCGGGGCCGCACCACCGATTCCTCCGCCGGCCAGCGCAGGATGCAGACGTTGAGGAACGAGCCGATGCTCGCGCCCACGAAGAAGGTGAAGACCGCCAAGAGGGGGCTCATGCGAAGAGTTCGTACATGAGGATGCCGGCGGCGACCGCGACGTTGAGGGACTCGACGCCGGCGGCCATGGGGAGTGAAACGAGTCCGGCCGCAAGGTCGCGGACGGGCGGCGTCAGGCCCGCGCCCTCGTTGCCCACCGCGAGCGCCAGGCGCTCGGGCGGGGCGGCCGTCCCCACCGGGCGCCCGGCGGCGTCGGCGCCCCACACCACGACGCGGGCGGCGCGCAGGCGCGAGGCAAGTTCGTCGGTGGTAGCGGCGGTCACGGTCACGTGAAAGTGTGCGCCGGCACCGCCCCGCACCACCTTGGCATTCCACGGGTCCACCGTCCCGGGCAACGCCACGACGGCGTCGGCGCGGAGGCCGGCTGCGGTTCGGATGAGCGTCCCGACGTTGCCTGGGTCCTGAATGGCGTCGAGGACGAGGACGCGGCGCAGCCGCGCGTCGGGGATGGAGGCCAGGGCAACGTCGGGCACGTCGGCAATGGCGAGCACGCCTTGCGGCGCCGCGGTGGAGGCGGCCGAGGCGAAATCGGCATCCGAGACGACGACGTGCGGCGTCGTGCTGCCGTGCAGGAGCGCCGCGACGCGCGGCGTGTCCGCGGCCGCGCGGGCCACGAGCACGCCCGTCACCGGGCCGCCCGACCGGACGAGCTCCTCGACCACCCGCACGCCTTCGGCGACGAATTGCGAATTCCGCTCCCGCGCCTTGCGACGCTTGAGGTCACGGGCGAGGGTTAACAGGCGGGCCGGACGCGCGGTCTGCTTTCGATGCATGCCACCCCAAAGATGACGATGTTGCCGACGATCCACCGGAAGACGCGCGGCCGCGCGCGGCCGTTTCTCGGCGGCGCGCTTGCGCTCGCCGCCGCGGCCTGCGCCGTGTCGCAGCAGCAGGAAGTCCAGATGGGCCAGACGTACGCCGCCCAGGTGCAGGAGCAGCTGCCCATCGTGCGCGACCCCGAGATCGTCCGGTACATCAACGTGCTCGGCGATTCGCTGGCCAGCGTCACCGACGACCGGTCGCTCACCTGGCACTTCTACGTCGTGGACCAGATGGACATCAACGCGTTCGCGCTGCCGGGCGGGTACATCTTCGTGAACCGCGGGCTCATCGAGCGCGCGACAAACCTCTCGCAGGTGGCCGGCGTGCTGGGGCACGAGATCGGCCACGTCACGCGGCGCCACAGCATCAAGCAGATGCAGAAGGCGCAGGGCGCCAACGTCGGCGTGACGCTGGGCTGCATCCTCACGGGCGTGTGCAACAGCGGCCTCGCCCAGACCGGCATCAACCTCGCCGCCGGCGGCGTGTTCGCGAAGTTCAGCCGCGACGACGAGGCGGAGGCCGACGCGGAGGGCGTCAAGACGATGGTGCGCGCGGGGATCGACCCGCACGGGATCCCGGAGATGTTCCGGATCCTGCTCGAGGAACGGAAGGAACGGCCCGGCGGCGTGGAGTCGTTCTTCCTCTCGCATCCCGTGGAAGAAAGCCGCATTGCCGCGACCGAGGCGTTGATCGCCAAGTACCCCGCCGCGGAGCTCCGGGGCCTGACGGTGGACTCGCCGAACTTCGAGGCGTTCAAGGCGCGACTCAAGGCGCTGCCGCCGAGCCCGCCGCCCAAGGGCAAGTAGCTCCGGATCGGGGGGCTGCTGCGCACGCGATTTGGCGCCGCGGCGTGTGGGACCCGCGGGTTCCCGTTCGCGCGGCGTCAGAGCCGCCCGACGAACGCTTCCAGCAGGTCGCCGAGCCTCGCCGACGCCACGCGTCCAGCCTCGATCACGTCGTCGTGGCGCACCGGAGCGTCCGTGATGCCCGCGGCCAGGTTGGTCACGAGGCTGACGCCGGCAAACTCCATCCCGAGCGCGGCGGCGACGATCGCCTCGCCCACGGTGGACATCCCGGTCACATCGGCACCGAGGGTGCGGAGCATGCGGACCTCGGCCGGCGTCTCGTACGCGGGACCGAGCAGGCCGGCGTAGACTCCGCGCCGGAGCGGATGCCCGCCAGCCGCCTCGGAGAGGAGCGCGCGGAGGCGGGGCGAGTAGGCGGCGGACATGTCGGGGAAGCGCAGGTCGCCCCGTTCGACCGCGCCCGTGAGCGGGTTCTGGCCCGTCAGGTTGAGCTGGTCCTCGATCAGGACGAGGTCGCCCGGCACGAGCGTCGGATCCACGCCGCCAGCCGCGTTGGTTGCGAGGAGCGCCCGGGCGCCGAGGGCGTGGGCGACGCGCACCGAAAACGCCGCCGCGGCCGCCGGGTGACCCTCGTACATATGAATGCGGCCCGCGAACACGATCACCGGCCGGCCGGCGAGCGTGCCGGCCACGAGCGTGCCCGCGTGCCCCTCCACCGCCGTTCCGGCGAATCCCGGAATCGTCACGTAGGGCACCGACGACACCGCCTTGATCCGGTCCACGACCGAGCCAAGCCCGGAACCGAGGATGAGCGCCAGGACGGGCGCGCCGACGTCGGCGCGGGCGCGCACGGCGGCCGCCGCGGCCGTCGCGGTGTCGCGCCCCCACTGGCTGGTCACGACGCCTGCTCCACGTCGTTCCGGAAGGCCGCAATCGCGGCGTCGGCCTCGGCCACCAGCGCGCGGCGCTCCGCCTCCGGAAGGAACGCCGCCTCGAACCCGTTCCGCGCCACGCGGCACACGTCGTCGAGGCCGAACCCCAGCGCGGTGGTGGCGTGCACGTACTCGTCGGTCAGGGTCGTGCAACTCATGAGCCTGTTGTCGGTGTTGAGGGTGACCTTGAGGCCGCGGTCGAGCCACTGGCGCGCCGGATGCGATTCGTACGCCGCCGCCGCATGGGTCTGGACGTTGCTCGTGAGGCAGGCTTCGAGCGCGATCCCGCGCGCACCCACTTCGTCGAGCAGTCGCGGGTCCTCGCCGATGCGGGTGCCGTGGCCGATGCGCTGGGCCCCACACACATGGAGGGCCTCGCGCACCGAATCGGCGCCGGCGCCCTCGCCGGCGTGGCAGGTGCAGGCAAGGCCGTGGTCGAGGGCGTGCCGGAATGCCGCGGCGTGCGGCGTGGCGGGGTTGGCCGCCTCGCCGCCGGCGAGGTCGAACCCCACGACGCCCCTTCCGGCGTGCGCGACGGCGAGCCGCGCGAGATCCATCGAGGTGGCGGGCGGCAGGTGGCGGAGCGCGCAGATGATGAGCCCCCCGCGAATCCCGAGCGTTGCGGCCGCGCGGTCGAGCGCGCGCCGCGGGGCCTCCACCGCCTCGTCGAGCGTCAGCCCGCCGCGCACGTTGAGCACGGGGCAGTAGCGGATCTCGATGTAGCGCACGCCTTCCGCGTGCGCGTCCTCGAGCAGCTCCCAGGTCACGCGCTCGAGCGCCGGCGCGCGCTGCAGGACGGCAAGGGTCACGTCGAAC
>JAYEKC010000647.1:0-7266 GCA_034716715.1 Gemmatimonadota bacterium
CCACCGTCGGGTCGCTGGTCGTGCGCGGCAGCGTGTACGCGCCGTTCGGCCGCGACGTGGACGTGGCCGGCGCGGTGTACGCCCTCTCGGTGGAAAACCGCGGCGACGCGCCGGCCGAGGTCATCTTCGGCCTCGAGGGCACCCTCGGCCACCGCCAGCTTCGGGTGCAGACGGCCCGGCCCATCGCGAGCACGAACCGCGCGGTGGAGTCCGGCGATGGAGAAGTCATCCTGGAGGGCGACGACGCCCCGGGGTTTGCCGCGCTGGCCATCGCCGCGAGCGACGCCGCCACCGCGGCGGCGACGGGCGATCGCTATGCCATGAACCGGCAGGTGACGGTCGCGGCGAACCAGCGGTCCGAAGTGGCGTTCTACATCGGGGCGGGCCCCGAGCGCGACGGTGCCCGCGCCACCGTGGGCGTGCTGAGGCGGCGCGGCTGGAAGCACCTCCTCAACGGCACGCGCGAGGGGCTCCGCCTGCTCGAGCAGTCGAGCGGCGTGGACGCGCTCGACGGCCTCATCAACCGTCACCTCCTGTTCGCGTACTTCTACTCCGTGGGCCGCGCCCTCGACGACGCGCAGTACTACATCGTGCGCAGCCGCGCGCCGTGGTCGAGCCGCGGCACCACCATCCGGGACTGGGAAGCCCTGACGTGGACCGTGCCCGCGGTGCAGCTCGCGGACGCCCCGCTGGCGCGCGAGCTCATCCTGCGGATGTGCGAAGTGCACGGATACGCGCCCGGGCACGGCGTGAACTACCTCGACGGGACCCTCTTCTCGCCCGGGTTCACGCTTGAGGGGGCGTCGGCCTACGCCATCGCGACTGACCGGTTCATCCGCGACACGGAGGACGACGCGATTGTCGAGGAGCCCGTTCTGGCCGACACGCTGTACCTGAGCGCGGACGACCTCGCCGACCGGCGGGACGAGCACTACCCGCTGTACCACGCCGACGTAGCGCTGTCCGGGGCGGCCGCCACGCTGTTCTCGGTGCACGCCAACGCGGCGGTGGCCTACGCGCTGGACTGCCTCAAGCGCACGCTCGACGAGAACGAGGCCGGCAACCTGCAGGACCCCGAGGCGGTGCGCGCGGCCATCCGGCGCCACTTCGCGACGGGCGAGGGAAACAAGGCGACGTTCGCGTCCGCCGCGGAGCCCGGCGGCCGGGTCGTCGCCGCCGACGACCCGGGGGCTTCCGTGCTCTGGCTCCCGCTGCTCGAGGCGGTGGAGCGCACGGATTCCATATACCGGCGGTCGGCCAAGGCGGCGGAAGAGTCGCCGCTGCTCGAGCACCGGCTGGCACGGCTGCTGGGGCCGGACGCCGGCGGCGTGCTCGAATGGCTGCGCCGGGCGTCGCTCGACCGCGGGTTCGCCGCCGAGTTCGTGGACTCGGCCGGCAACGCCACGGGCGGCGGCGCGGATGCCGCGCTGTCGGGCCTGGTGGCGTACGTAGTCTGGTTCGCCGCGCACGCGCACGGCGTGCGGCCGTAGTCGCTTGTTCGGCCTGCGGGCACCGGGTAGTTTTCGGGCGTCGCGGGAATAGCTCAGTTGGTAGAGCACAACCTTGCCAAGGTTGGGGTCGCGGGTTCGAGTCCCGTTTCCCGCTTCGCCGTATCGCTTGTCGGAACGCACCGTCGAGGCAGGTGCCGGCCAGTGGGGGACCAGCCCCGGCCGTGCCTGCCTCGTGTCGTCCGCGGCGCGCGGACGAACCCGCGTTCACGTCGCCGCACGCGCCGGGGTGGCGAAATTGGTTAGACGCGAGGGACTTAAAATCCCTTGGCCGAGAGGCCATCTGGGTTCGACTCCCAGCCCCGGCATCACCAAGGCCTTGCCCGATGACTGACGTCCTGACCCTCGCTTCCGAACTCGTCGCCATTCCGTCCGTGACTCGCGACGAAGGGAAGGTCGTGGACCACGTGGCCCGCGTGCTCGTGTCACAGGGGTGGAACGTGACGGTGCAGGAGGTGTCGCCCGGGCGAGGGAACGTGTGGGCGTCGCGGAAGGGCGGCGGTGTCACGCTCAGCACGCACCTCGACACCGTCCCGCCGTTCATTCCTCCGCGCGTGGAGGACGGCCGGCTCTACGGCCGCGGGTCCACCGACGCCAAGGGAATTGCCGCGGCGATGATCACCGCCGCCGAGCGACTGGTCGCCGAGGGCGAGGAGCGCGTGGACCTGCTCTTTGTCGTCGGCGAGGAGCGGGGGTCCGACGGCGCGCGCCTCGCCAACCACCTGGCGGCCACGAGCCGCTTCCTCGTCAACGGCGAGCCCACGGAAAGCCACCTCGCGGTCGGCTGCAAGGGCGCCCTGCGCGTGCTCCTCCGCACCCGCGGCCGCGAGGCGCACTCGGCCTACGCCGAGCTCGGCGCGTCGGCCATCCTGCCGATGGCGCGCCTCCTCCTCGAGGTGGACCAGCTCCGGCTGCCGTCCGACCCGGTACTCGGCGCGTCCACGGTAAACGTTGGCACGATTCACGGCGGGTCGGGCGCGAACATCGTCCCGGGCGCGTGCGAAGCCGAACTGATGGTGCGCGTGGTAGGAGAGCCGGAGCCCGTGAAGGCGGAGATCGAGCGCTGGGCGGCCGGGCGGGCCGAGGTGTCGTACCCGTCGTACACGCCGGCGCAGCGGTTCCCGCACGTGGACGGGTTCCCGACGAAGGCGTTCGCCTACACGACGGACGCATCGCTGCTCACCAACTGGGGCAAGCCGCTGCTGTTCGGCCCGGGGTCGATCACCGTCGCGCACACGCCCGACGAATACGTCGCGATCCCGGAACTGAACGCCGCCGTGGATACGTACGTGCGGCTCGTCCGCACGCTGCTCGCGAGCTGACCATGGCCGACGCACGCATCCCCGTCGCCATCCTCGGCGCCACCGGCGCCGTGGGCCAGACGTTCATCCGGTGCCTCGTCGGGCACCCGTGGTTCCGGATCGCGGAAGTCGGGGCGAGCGAGCGCTCCGTCGGCAAGACGTACGCCGAGGCGGCGCGCTGGATCGAGGGCGATCTGCCGGCCGACGTGGCGGCGTTGAAGCTCACGGCGTGCGACCCGGCCGTCGTACGCTCCCCGGTCGTTTTCTGCGGCCTCGACGCCGCCGCCGCGGCCGAAACCGAGCCGGCGTTCGCGCGGGCGGGCCGGTTCGTGTTCAGCAACGCGAAGACGTTCCGCATGGATCCCGATGTCCCGCTGATGATCCCCGAGGTCAACGCGGCGCACCTCGGGCTCATCGAGCGCCAGCGGAAGGAGCGCGGCTGGACGGGCGCCATCGTGACCAACGCCAATTGCTCGAGCACCACCGCCGCGGTCGCCATGGCGCCGCTCCACGAGCGGTTCGGCATCCGCACCGTGTTCGCCGCCACGCTGCAGGCGGTCTCGGGCGCCGGGTACCCCGGCGTGCCGTCGCTCGACATCCTCGGCAACATCATCCCGTACATCGGGGAGGAGGAGCCGAAGATCGAGCGGGAGATCCAGAAGATGCTCGGCGCCTTCCGCGACGGCGCCGTCGTCCACGCGCCGTTCGTCGTGAGCGCGCACGCCAATCGCGTGCCGGTGGAAAACGGGCATACCGTGTGCCTCTCGCTCGGGTTCGAGGATCCGCCCACGCCGGAGCAGGCAGTCGCGACGCTGCGGGAGTGGCGCGGCGACCTGTCGGTGCGCGGGCTGCCGTTCGCCCCCGAGCCGCCCATCCGGTACCGCGACGAGCCGGACCGGCCGCAGCCGCGGCGCGACGTGATGGAGGGGCGGGGAATGGCCACGGTCGTGGGCCGCGTGCGCGCCGACCCGGTGCTGCACCTCCGCCTGGTCGCGATGTCGCACAACACCATTCGCGGCGCCGCGGGCGGGTCGATCCTTAACGCCGAGCTGCTCGTCGCTCGCGGCGACATTCCCCGGGACGCCGCGTGATCGTCGCGAAGTTCGGCGGCACGAGCGTCGGCGACGCGGCCGCCATCCGCCGCACCGCGGGCATCATTCGCGCTCGAGCGGACCGCGGGCCCGTGGTCGTGGTGTCGGCGCTCGTCGGCACCACCAACGCACTGCTCGACGCCGCGGCGCAGGCCTCCGGCGTGAACCTCGTGGGCGCCATCGCGATGGTGGAACAGCTCCGCGCGCGTCACCTCGCCGTGGTCGCCGACGTCGCTGGCGCCGGGGTTGAGGCTGACGAGCTGGCCGGGACGGAGTCGATGCTCTTCGACGAGCTCGCCCACCTCCTCGAAGCGCTTTCAGTGCTCGGCCATGTCACGCCGCGCTCGCTCGACGCCATCGCGTCGTACGGGGAACAGCTGTCCGCGCCCATCGTGGAGGCCGCGCTCCGGCAGGCGGGCGTGGATGCGGCGCTCGTGGACGCCCGCCGGGTGCTCGTCACCGACGCCCAGTTCGGCCGCGCGGAGCCGCAGCTCGACCGGATCGCGGCCGCGGCGCGCGAGCAGCTGCGGCCGCTCGTGGGCCAGGGACGCGTTCCCGTCCTCGGCGGGTACATCGGCGCCACCACCGACGGCATCACCACCACGCTCGGCCGCGGAGGCTCGGACTACTCGGCCTCCCTCCTGGGCGCCGCCCTCGAAGCCGACGCCATCGAGATCTGGACCGACGTGGACGGCATGCTCACCGCGGACCCGCGCGTGGTACGCGGGGCGCGCCTCATCGAGCACATCCGGTTCGACGAAGCGTCCGAGCTGGCGAGCTTCGGCGCGAAGGTGCTGCACCCCAACACCATCGCGCCCGCGGTCACGCGCGGCATTCCCGTGTACGTGTTCAACTCGATGCGGCCCGAAGGCACCGGCACGCGAATCACCGCCGACGCCCCGCGCCTGGCCGTGCGCGCCATTGCCGGCAAGGGCAACACGGCGATCGTCAAGGTGCGGTCGCCCCGGATGCTCGGCCAGCCGGGGGCGCTGCAGCAGATCTTCGAGGTGTTTGCGCGGCGCCGGCTCTCGGTGGACGTGGTGACCACGTCTGAGGTGTCGGTGTCCCTCACGGTGGACGACAGTCGCGCGCTCGAGGAGGTGCTGGCCGAGCTGCGTGCCTTCGGCGACGTGGGGGTCGAGCGCGAGCGCGGCATCATCGCCGTGGTGGGCGCGGCACTGGCGGCCGATCCCGGCGCGATGTCGCGCGCCATCGCCGCCATCGGCGACGTGCGCCTGCACATGCTCTCGCTCGACTCCACGGGCATCAACCTCACTATGGTGATCGACGCGGACCAGGTGCACCCCGTGATGCAGCGGCTCCACGACGCGTTCTTCGCGGGGGGCGGCTCGTGAGCGCAGCGCGCATTCCGCTCGCCGTCATCGGCGACGGCCGGATGGGGCGCAGCGTGCGCCACCTCGCCGACGGGGCGGGATTCGAGGTCGTGGCCTTCCTCGGCAAGGCCGACGTCGGCGCGCGGGGCCCGTCGAAGGGGCAGCTGCGCGGGGCGGCGGTGGCCATCGAGTTCTCCGTCCCCGCGGCCGCGGCGCCCAACGTGCTCGGCTGCGTGGAGGCCGGCGTGCCCGTCGTGTGCGGCACGACCGGATGGGACGCCGAGCGCCCAAAGGTGGAGGACGAGGTGCGTCGCGCGGGGGGCGGCCTGCTCTGGTCGCCAAACTTCGCCGTCGGCGTGCACGTGCTCACCCGATTGGTCGAGCGGGCCGCAGCCGACGCCGCCAGGGCGGGCGGGTTCTCGGCCCAGATCGTCGAGACGCACCACGCCGCGAAGAAGGACGCGCCGTCGGGCACCGCGCGCCTCCTGGCCGAGCGGGCGGGGGAGGCGTTCGGGAGCCCGGTGCCGATCGCCAGCGTACGCACGGGCCACGTACCCGGCACCCACGAGGTGATCTTCGACGCGCTGTACGAACAGCTCCGCCTGGTGCACGAGGCGCGCGACCGCAGTGTGTTCGCCGCCGGCGCGCGGGCGGCGGCCTCCTGGCTCGGGGACCGCCGGGGCATCTTCACGATGGACGACTTTCTCGGGACTCACCGATGACCGAACCGAGGCTGCTCACCGGTTGTTTCACCGCGATCGTCACGCCGTTCACCGCCGGCGGCGCGTTCGACGAGCCGGCCTTCCGGAAGCTCGTGGACTGGCAGGTCGCCGAGGGCGTGAGCGGGCTGGTGCCCTGTGGCTCCACCGGCGAGGCGGCGACGATGTCGCTCGAGGAGCGCGTGCGTGTGGTGCAGGTGTGCGTCGAGCAGGTCGCGGGACGCGTGCCGGTGATTGCGGGAGCCGGCGGCAACGACACGAAGGTGGCGATCGCCACCTCGCATGCGATGGTCGACGCGGGTGCCACGCACCTGCTGCACGTCTCGCCGGCCTACAGCAAGCCACCGCAGCGCGGCCTGGTGGCGCACTTTCGTGCCATCGCCGACGCCGTGCAGGCGCCGGTGATGCTCTACAACGTGCCGGGCCGCACGGCGAGCAACATGGAAGCCGAGACGACGCTCGCCCTCGCCGAGCACCCGAACATCGTCGCCGTGAAGGAGGCGTCGGGGAACCTGTCGCAAATGTCGGAGATCATTCGCCACCGTCCCGCGCACTTCGCCGTGATCTCCGGCGACGACCCGCTCACGCTCGGCCTCATCGCGGCCGGTGGGCACGGCATCGTCTCGGTGGTATCGAACGCGGTGCCCCGCCAGATGTCCGACCTCACGGCGAAGGCGCTGGCCGGCGACGTTGCCGCCGCCCGGCGGCTCCACCTCCAGCTCACGCCGTTCTTCGCGGCCGCGTTCGTGGAGTCGAACCCGCTGCCGATCAAGGCGTCGCTTGCGATGATGGGGCGCATCGGCAACGTGCTCCGCCTCCCGCTCGTGCCGATGGACGCGAAGCACGAGGCGCGGGTGCGCGCGGCCCTCGTCGCGGCCGGGGCGCTGGCCGCATGAGCGCCGTGCACGACGCCCTCGCGGCGCGCATCGCGGCCCTGGCGGCGCTCGCCGGCGCCCTGCGCCAGGCGGGGGCATAAGGCCGCCTTTACCGGTCTGACGCAAAACCGGAAGATGTTGAGCATTCCGGCGGAGGCCGCCGGGATGGGGGGTGGCGATGAACGACTTCGGACCAGGCGACAGTCCCGACCGGGACGAAATGCTGCGGGCCCGCCTGGCCGAGGCGCGGCAGGAGCACGCGGATCTGGACGTCGTCGTCCAGGCGCTGGCGGCCATGCCGACGCCGAACCTGGGCGTGCTGGGGCGTTTCAAGCGCAAGAAGCTCGCCCTGAAGGACGAGATCGCCGCTCTGGAGGATCAGCTCACGCCCGACATCATCGCCTGACGCCGCAGGCGGCTCAGCGGCTCAGGCGGCCT
>JAYEKC010000648.1:0-7155 GCA_034716715.1 Gemmatimonadota bacterium
GCAGATCGTGATGCGGCTCGGCATGCGCCGGCTGGTGCGGATCGGCGGCGTCGCGGTCATCGTCCTCGCCGTGATCTTCCTGGCGTTCGACGCGGTGTCCGACCCGTTCCTGCCGCTCTGGGCGTTCCTCGCCTGGTGCCTGCCGACGTTCCTGTCTTTCGGTCTGCTGTTCGGCAATCTGAACAGTCTGGCGATGACGCCGCTCGGCAAGCTGGCCGGGCTCGGCGCGGCCTTCGTGTTCCCGTCAATGAGGTGCGGCGTGTGACCGGCGGGCCCGGCCTGGAACTGGAGGTCACCGACCCAGTTGAGGCCGATGCGAAGGTCGGGCCTGACGTCGGCTGGCGAGCCGGGGTGATCGTTCTGCACGTGGCGTGAGGGGCGCGGGTGAGGGGTGGTGAGGGATGAGGGGTGCGCCTGGGACGTGTTTCTTCCCCGACCTAGCCGATGCGTGTTCCGTT
The DNA here is from genome assembly GCA_034716715.1 of Gemmatimonadota bacterium. Classification (GTDB taxonomy): domain Bacteria; phylum Gemmatimonadota; class Gemmatimonadetes; order Gemmatimonadales; family Gemmatimonadaceae; genus Fen-1231. Next base: position 459 of record JAYEKC010000648.1, read on the forward strand.
CTCCACGCGATGGTCCGGATTCAGGAGTACCACTTCCGTGGCCGTAGGCATGGCGCCGAGCACCAGGCATTGGCTCACGAAGCCCGCGATGCGGCGCTCGCCGATGTTCGTGACGGCCACCACCTGGCGGCCCACGAGTTCCTCCGGTGCGTAGTGCACCGTGAGCTGTGCGCTCGAGCGGCGGACGCCGAGCGCGGGCCCGAAATCAATCTCCATCTTGATGGACGGCTTGCGCGCCTCGGGGAACGGCTCGGCGCGCAGCACCGTGCCGACGTGCATCTCGATGGCGAAGAAGTCGTCGGGGGTCGGCATCCCGAAACCTACTGGTGCGGAACGGGCTTCGACGCCGGCGTTCCCTCGGGGAGGAGCGTGAACACGGCCATCGACTCCCGCCGCAGGTACTCCCGCGCGGCGTCGCGGATCTGCTCGCGCGTCACCTTCGCCGTCATGTCGGCTTCCCGCAGCCAGTCGCGCTGGTCGCGTCCGTCCTCGGCGGCATCGCGCATCGCCCCCATCCAGGCCCCGTTCTGTCTGAGCGCCGTCTCGTGGCTGCGGAGCGCCGTCTCGCGGATCTTCACCAGGTTCGAGTCGGACACGACCCCGGCCTTGATCGAGTCGATCACGGACCACATCGCGGCCACGAGCTCGTCGCGGCGCTCCGGCGCGCTCCCGAACGACACGGTAACCTGGGCGCGCTCGTACGGGATATGGTTGCACGACGCCGACACGCCCACGCCGTAGGTGCCGCCCTTGTCCTCGCGCAGCACCTCCCGCAGGCGGATGTCGAGCAGCTCCTGCAGCGCGTCGAGCACCACCCGGTTGGCGTAGCTGTACCGGCAGGGCCCGTGGAACACGATCCGGGTGGAGGCCTTCGGCTCGACGCCGCGCCGCACCACCTTCGTCACCGTGCCGGGCGGCATCCGGATGCCGAGGTCGCGGGCCGCCTCGCGCTTCCCCGCGCGCGGGAGCGACGCGATGTACCGCTCCGTGAGCATCCGCGCCGAGTCGAGGTCGAAGCTCCCGACCAGGAAGAACGTGAAGTCGTCGGCCCCGGCGAAGCGCTCCCGGTAGAGCGCCAGCGCGCGCTGCACGTCCACGGAGTCGAGCGCTGCCGCGCGGAACAACCGCACGCGCGGGTTGTGCTGCGTGAGGGTGAGCGTCACCGTGTCGCCGAACACGCTCTCCGGGTCGTTGTCCTGGTTGGCCTGCACCGACCGAACGAGGTTCACGAACGCCTTGAACGACGCGCTGTCCACCCGCGGCTGCGTGAAGCGGAGGTACGCGAGCTGGAAGATGGTCTCCAAGTCCTTGCGCGACCCGCCCCCGGAGAGGCCCTCGCTCCACGTGCCCACCACCGCCGTCACCGACGCACGCTTGCCCGTCAGCTTCTTGCGGAGTGCCGTGGGGTTGAACGCTCCCAGCCCGCCGTCCGACACGGCGATCGTGCCGAACGAGGCGTCGAGGTCGTCGCGGTCGCTCACGAGCGATGCGCCGCCGGGGCTCTGCGCGGAGAACAGCACCTCGTCGGCCTTGAAGTCCGTCGGCTTCACGAGCATCCGGGCGCCGTTCGACAGCGTCCACTCGAGGATGCCGGTTTCGGGCAGCGTGCGCTCGGCCGTGATGCGGCCTGGCGTCGGCGGCGTCGCGACGAGGGGCGCGTCGCTCGTGGAGTCCACGTACGCGGCGATCGTCGCGGCGGCGGCCGTCGCGTACACGCCGAGCATCGCCTCGCGCGTCGGCATCTTCGTGTCGGGCGCGTCGGGCCCCGCCACCAGGATCACCCGGTTGGAGTCGCCGAGGGTGCGGCGCGCGACGGCGTTCACCTCATCGAGCGTCACGCCCGGCGCGATGCGGTTGGCGAGCTCCAGCTCGCGCGCGATCCCGATGTCGGGCTCACCGCTGAGCGCCACCCGCACGTACGACCCGGCGAACCGCGACGACTCCGTCTTGTCGCGCTCCGCGTACGCCTGCTCGAGCGAGCGGAGGTAGTTGGTGCGCGTGCGATCGAGCTCGCCCGGCGTGAAGCCGAAGCGCCGCGCCCGCTCGCCTTCCGCCAGCAGCGCTTCGGCGGCGGACACGAACCCGTTGTCCTTGACGCCCGCGCCGAGCTGGTACGCGTCCTTCGTGCGCACGAACTCGCCGCGCCCGCCGCCGGCGTAGGCGAACGGCGCGTCGGGCCGCCGCGTGATCTCGGAGAATCGCTGGTTCAGCATCGCGTCGTGGAACTGCGCCACCAGGGCGCGGCGCAGGTCGCCCACGGTCTTCTCCTCCGTGTGCGGCTTGAGCCAAAGGAGCGTCACGTCCTTGCCCGGGTACTCCTTGTCGGTCTCGATCGAGACGTACGTGCCGGCGTGGTCGGGCACCTCGGCGAGCGTGCGGGGTTTCGCGTTGGCGGGCATCGGGATCGCCGCGAAGCGCGCCGTGATCGCCGCCACCACCGAGTCGGCGTCGAAGTCCCCCACGGCCACCACCGACATCAGGTCGGGCCGGTACCAGTCGCGGTAGAACTGGACGGCCAGTTCCGGCGCGAACGACTCCAGGTTCTCCTTCGTGCCGATCGGGATGCGGTCGGCGTACTTCGAGCCGTTCAGCATCACCGGGAACTGGCGGTACGACACGCGGGTCGAGGCGTCGCGGCCGGTGCGCCACTCCTCGATCACCACGCCGCGCTCCTTGTGCACCTCGGCCGTGTCGAACGTGATGCCGTGCGCCCAGTCCTCCAGGATGTCGAGGCCGGTGGCCAGGAGCTTCGCCGTGTCCGTCGGCACCTGGAGCATGTACACCGTCTCGTCGAACGACGTGTACGCGTTCACGTCGGCGCCGAAGCGCATGCCGGTGCGTTCGAGGAAGTTGACGATGTCGGCCTTGGGGAAGCGGCGCGTCCCGTTGAAGGCCATGTGCTCCACGAAGTGCGCCAGGCCGCGCTGGGCGTCGGTCTCGAGGATCGACCCGGCGTTCACCACCAGGCGCAACTCGGCCCGCTTCTCGGGCCGCGTGTTGCGGCGCACGAAGTAGCGGAGGCCGTTGGCGAGCCGTCCGGTGCGCACCGCGGGGTCGAGCACCAGGGGCGTTGACGGGTCGACCGGCGCGGCCTGCGCCGCGGGGACCCCCTGGGCCCCCGCGGCCGGTGGAATGGCGGCGGCGAAGAGGGCGGCCGCGATCAGCACGCACCGGCCGGGCGCCGGGCGCTTCAGGGCGAAATGGCAATCAGGGAGCATGACTAACTTTACTCCACCCGACATGCCGGCATCACGCACTCCGACGCTGCCCGCTGCCTTCATGGAGCCCTACAGCCGCCACGTGCTCGTCTGCACGGGCGGTTTCTGCTCGGCGGACCGGCGCGGGCGGGCCCTCTACAGCCAGCTGGCCGAGCTCCTTCAGCGGGAGGACCTGCTGTTCGGTCCGAAACGGGTGAAGCGGTCGGAGGCGCCGTGCCTGGGGGTCTGCGCGGGGGGGCCCATCGTTGCCGTGTACCCCGAGGGCGTCTGGTACTCCGGCGTGACACCCGCCCTGCTCGAGCGCATCGTGATGGAGCACCTCAAGCAGGGGCGCATCGTGGAGGAGGCCGTTTTCCACCGCCTGGGAGGGGGATGAGCGGGGGACCCGCTTGCGCGGCTCGTGCCGCCAGCGCAGGTTCGATGGCCACACACGTCATGCCACAGTCGGACATCCTCTACGAACGGACCATGGCCACGGGGCCGGTGGTACGCATCCGCCGCATCACGGCGGAAGGCGCCACACCCGTGCGCGCCGTCATCGAGGTGGACCGCCGGGCGGGCTCGCCCCGCAGTTCGGGCGGCCGCGGTGCGCCGCCGCCGCTGATGGCCGTCGAAGGGGCGTCCGACGCGGAGGTGACCGCCTCGCTGCTGCCGTTTGCCGAGGAGGACTCCGCCGTGGCGCGCCTGCTCGCGCAGCGCGGCGCCCGTTGACGGTCCGGCGCCCGGATAGCCGGCGCGCGACGCGATGATCGACGACTCCCTCAACCCCCGGCGGCTCATGCTTGGCGCGGCGAAGAAGCTGCTCCTGGAGCCGTCCCGACAACCGCCCCCGACGCCGGCGCGGGTCAACCGGCCGCGGCTCACCCCGGATCTCCTGGAGAAACGCAAGATGTCACGCAACCGCAACGCCATCCTCGACAACCTCGACGAGATGTATCGCGAGGCGTTCGACCGGGCGAAGGCGTCGGGCGACGAGGCACAGCTGACCTCGCTCGATTTCGCCTACCGCCGCGAGCAGCTCTACTTCGAGATCCTGCTCGACATCAGGGACGCGATGGAGCGGCGGTAGCCGCGCCGCTTCGCCCTCAGAACCGGGCGAGTTCGTCGTAGGCGGCGGCGATCGTCGCCACCTGGGGGAGAATCGCGTCCTCGAGCTGCGGCGCGTAGCCCACGAACGTGTCGGTGCTCGCCAGGCGCTTCACGGGGGCGTCGAGCCACGGGAAGCACTCGTCGGCGATGCGGGCCGCGATCTCGGCGCCGTAGCCCCAGGACTCCGAGTCCTCGTACACGACGAGCACGCGGCTGGTCTTCTTCACCGACGCGAACACCGTCTCGCGGTCCCACGGCGACAGCGTGCGCAGGTCGATCACCTCGACGTTGAGCCCGCGCTCGGCGGCCTCGCGCGCCGCCACGAACGCGCGCTGGACCGTGGCGCCGTACGTGACCACGGTGAGATCCGTGCCTTCCTTCACCACGCGCGCCTTGCCGAACGGGATCATGTAGTTCGGGCCGGGATACTGGCCCTTGTTGTACGTCTGCCGGTACAGGTGCTTGTGCTCGAGGAAGAGCACCGGGTCGTCGCACCGGATGGCCGTGCGGAGCAGCCCGTTGGCGTCGAGCGCGTTGCTTGGGCACACCACGCGGAGACCGGGGCAGTGCGTAAACAGCGACGCGCCGGTCTGCGAGTGGTACACGGCGCCGCGGATGTAGCCGCCGTACGTGGTGCGCACCACGACCGGGGCGGCGAAGTGGTTGTTCGACCGCCACCGCATCGTGGCGAGTTCGTCGCGGAGCTGCATGTACGCCGGCCAGATGTAGTCGAAGAACTGGATCTCGACCACCGGCTTGAAGCCGCGGTGCGCGAGCCCGATGGCCCGGCCCACGATGTTCGCCTCGGCGAGCGGCGAGTTGTACACGCGGTGGCTGCCGAACTCCTTCTGGAGGCCCCACGTGACCTTGAAGACTCCCCCCTTACCCTTCACCTTGCCCAGGTACTGCTCGCGGGAGACGTCGGCGACGTCCTCGCCGAAGACGAGGATCCGCGGGTCGCGTCGCATCTCGTCCTTCATGCAGGCGTTGAGCAGGTCCACCATCGTCGTGGGGTCGCCGGCGAACTGCGGGTCGTCCTCGGTGTCGAACTGCTCGCCCGTGGGGTCCACGTCGGGCGAGTAGACGGCGAAGTGCACCGTGTCGGCGCCGGGCTGCGACTGCGCGAGCGCGTCGTCGGTCGCCGCGAGAACGAGGGCGTCGATCTCCTCCGCGATGGCCTGCAGCTCCGCCTCGGTCGCGTGGCCGTTGGCCACGAGCCACTTCGGGAACGTCGCGATCGGGTCGCGCGCCGCGTCGGCGTCGCGCTCCTCCTTGGGCCGGTAGAGCACCTCGTCGTCCGACAGCGAGTGCGAATACGGCCGGATGACGCGCGCGTGGACCATCGCCGGGCCGCGGCGCTCGCGCGCGTACTGCACCGCGCGGTGCATCGCCTCGTACGAGGCCATGAAGTCGCAGCCGTCCACCTGCTCGATGTGGAGCCCGGGGAACGACTTGAAGAGGTCGGAAACAGAACCGCCCGGCGTATTCACTTCGACCGGGACGGAGATGGCGTAGCCGTTGTCTTCGATGAGGTAGACGACTGGAAGGCCGAGGTTGCAGGCCGAGTTGAGCGACTCGTAGAACTCGCCCTCGCTCGTCTGGCCCTCGCCCGTGGTGACCAGCACGACCTCGTCGCCGTGGAACCCGGTGTCCTTCACCCCCAGTTGCTCGGCGCGCAGCGATCCCTCGGCCGCGCCCACTGCCTGCAGGAACTGCGTGCCCGTGGGCGACGACACCGACACGACGTTCACCCGCTTGTCGCCCCAGTGCGACGGCATCTGCCGGCCGCCCGAGTTCGGGTCGGCCGCCGCGCCCACGGCGGAGTACAGCATCTCGGCCGCCGTCATGCCGAGCGACAGGCAGATCGCCCGGTCGCGGTAGTAGAGGTAGAACCAGTCGTACGCCGGCTTCAGCACCATCGCGGCCGCCGTCGTCACCGCCTCGTGCCCCGCGCTCGAGATCTGGAAGAACGTCTTGTTCTGCCGCTTGAGCTGGATCTCCTTGTCGTCGATGCGCCGCGAGAGGAGCATCGTGCGGTACGCGGCGACCAGCTGGTCGCGCGTCGGGGCGGATGGGGCGGCCGCGCGGCGCGCCCGGGACGTTGTGGCCATGCCGGAAAGTATCGCCCACTTCCACCCGGCGGAACGTGGCCGCGTTGGGAGGGACGCCGGTGGGTGCGTGTGTGTGCGGGAGGGCGCAGGCTGGTTGGGGGCGCGCGCGGCGGAGCTGCGGCGGCCTTCCGCGCGCACGGTCCCGTTACCAGCTTACGGCCAGCGCGTCATATAGTGGAATGCGCGGCCCACTCCCGGCCGCCCCACCGGAGGCTCATGGCCCGTTCGCGAGGACGACCCGCCGAGCACAGAGAGCGACCCCCAGGGTCGCGCGACGCG
>JAYEKC010000649.1:0-7105 GCA_034716715.1 Gemmatimonadota bacterium
CACGACGCGGTTCGGGCCCAGGAGGCCGGCGTGCAGCGCATCGAGCTCTGCGGGCCGCTGCACGACGGCGGCACGACGCCGAGCGCCGGGCTCATCGCCCGGTGCCTGGACGACTTGTTGCCGTCGGTGAACGTGCTGGTGCGGCCGCGGGCCGGGAACTTCGTCTACACGGACGAGGAGATCGACATCATGAAGCGCGACATCGCCGTGGCCAAGGAGCTCGGGGTGGACGGCTTCGCGATCGGCGCGCTCACGCCCGAGGGCGACGTGGACGCCGCGCACATGGCGGAGCTCATCGCCGTGGCGACGCCGCTCCGGGTGGTGTTCCACCGCGCGTTCGACCGCGTGCGCGACCAGGACGAGGCGCTGGAGCTGCTCGTGTCGCTGCAGGTGAACGGCGTGCTCACCAGCGGCGGCGCGCCGACGGCCGATGCCGGGGCGGTCCGGCTGCGCCACCTGGTGGAACGCGCCGACCACCGGATTCGCGTGATCGCGGCGGGAAGCATCACCGGTGCCAACGCGCGGCGGATCGTGCGCGACACGGGCGTCAGTGCGGTGCACGGCCGCGCGTTCGAGGGCATCGTCGCAGCGATTCGCGTCTAGGCGCAGGGCGCTCCGTGTTGGCCCCGGCCTACAGCGGGCCTTCGCGGTCTACGGCTCGTCGATGCGCGCGACGCGATCGGTGTGCCGCGGGAATCGGGTGAACACCTGCATGTCGTGCCCCGGCACCACCAGTGACGGCCGGGCGGCAAGCCGGAGCATCCGGCCCTGCGCGGCCACGTTCGACACGGAGTCGAGCGTCTGCGCGATGGGAACGCGCCGCTCGAGGTTCTCGTAGAGGTAGGCGTTGTCCGACGCGAGCACGACCGGTCCTGCGCGTGTCGCCACGCCGACGTATTCGGAGGCGAAGGTGTGCTTGCCGCCGGTGTACACCGTGATGCCGGGCAACACGACCTGCGAATCGCCGGGGACGAGCCCCACGCGGCCGGCACGATTCAGGTCGAACAGCATCCGCGCCACGTCGCGGTCGATCGTGCGGTTGTTGGGCGTGCCGCTGTCGCTCACGTAGTACGCGTACTCGTCCCGCTGCAGCCAGACCTTCGCCCGCGGGAACAGGTCGGCGCCGTCGGCGTGGTCCCAGTGGATGTGCGACAGGATGACGTCCGTCACCTCGTCGGGCCGGATGCCGAGCCGGTCGATCGCCTCGCTCGGCCGGACGTACCCGGCCGGATGCCACTGGCGCATGAACTGGTCGCGGTAGAAGCCGGCATCCACCAGGATCGTCCGGCCTTCGCCCCGCACCACCCAGAACATCATCGCGATGTCGACGGAGTCCATTCGCGCCGCGCCGGCCACCAGGGAGCGCTTCGGGAACTTCGGGATGGTCGCAAAGCGCACGGCGTGCACCTCGTAGCGCGGCCCGGCCCGGGTGGACCGCCCGGCGCCGGGCCACCAGCAGGCCACCGCACCGGCCGCGGCGGTGGCGACGATCGCCCACGTGGCAACCCGGCGTGCTGCAGGCCGCACGCGGCGGGCCCGCGCCAACGCCCAGGAGCGCCTCGCGTCCATCACCGACCCCCGAGCAGCGCCAGTGCGGCCTCGTTCGCCCGCGCCTGCAGGGCCCGCGCCGGCGTCGCCATGTTGGTGGTGTTGAACACCGCAATTACCGCAGCCTTCGTGGCAAGGTCGAAGTAGTAGAACGACCGGAATCCCGCCTGGCTGCCGGTGTGCCCGATGATCCGCTGGCCGTTCCGGTCGAGGACGAAGAACCCGAGCCCGGTCCACTGGCCGGGAGCCGCCTCGTAGCTCTGCGACATCGGGGCGACGGGCTTCCACATTTCGTCGAGACTCGAGCGCGAGAGCACGACGTCGTATCGCTCCCGAGGCACGCCGGGGATGGTGGCGTTCGTGAGGAACGCGACGTAGCGGACCAGGTCGCTCACCGGCGCGTTCCACGCCCCGTTGGGCGACGTGATGCCGGGGTCGAAGTCGGCGCCGTTGTCGTCGACCCGGTCCGTACGGGTGGCCGAATCGCGACGGACGTAGTAGTTGTGCGAGCGGTGCGCGGTGAGCCAGTAGGGCGTCCCGCGGAAGTAGCTGCGGTCCATCCCGAGGGGCGCGAAGATGTTCTTCTGCACGTACGCATCCCACGGGTCGCCGGAAATCGCCTCGACGACGCGGGCTAGGTAGATGAAGCCGGGGTTCGAGTAGCCGTACCGCGACCCCGGCCGGAACAGCAGCTGCTGGTACGGCATCATCGCCACGAGCTGGTTCCACGTGGTGGGCTCGAACGGCGCCCACGGCTCGTCGGGGCCGTACGGCCAGGTGGGGTTCTGGAACCCCGACGTGTGCGAGAGCAGCATCCGGAGGGTGATGCTGTCCATCATGCCGTACGGATCGTGCATGGACCGCAACTCGGGTACCCACCGCACGATCTTGTCGTCGAGCGAGAGGCGGCCCCGGTCCCGGAGCTGCATGATCGCGATGGCCGTGAGGCTCTTCGTGATGGAGCCCCAGTGGAAGATCGTCTGGGAGTCGACGCGGACGCCGGCGACGCGGTCGGCGAATCCTGTGTCGTAGCGGCCGGTCTCGCGCCCGTCCCTCACGGCGACGACGCTCGCGCCGACGACCTTGTCCCCGTCGGCGTACGCCTGGAACACCTTCGTGAAGGCGTCCCACCCGGCGGGCGCCTGGGCCGCCGCACCGCCCGGCAGAACGCACGCCGCGAACACCGCGGCCGCGACGGCCCGTCGCGTCATCCCAGCATCGACCGGATGACGAACCCCACGTTCGCCGGCCGCTCGGCGAGGCGCCGCATGTACCACTTGAACCACGCACTGCCGTACGACACGAGCGTCTTCACCGCCTGGCCATCGTTGCGCAGGCGCTGTTGCTCCGCGTCCTTGATCCCGTAAAGCATGTGCACCTCGTACTTCCCGGGCACGACGCCGAGTTCCTTCGCCCGGGCGACGATCCGGCCCACGAGCGCCACGTCGTGGGTGCCGAAGATGGGAAGGCAGGTGCCCGCCTTCGCCGCCTTCAGCATCGTATCGGCGAGCTCGAAGTAGGCCCGGTCCGTGTCGGCCTTGCGCGGGAAGGCCACGTGGGCGGGCTCGGCGTACGCCCCCTTCACGAGCCGGATCACCGGCTTCACCGGCATCAGGTCCGCGAGGTCCTTCGGCGTGCGGAACAGGTACGCCTGCATCGCCAGCCCGGTGGCGGCGTGTGCGGCCTTCACCTTCCGGTACAGGGCCAGCGTACGTTCCACGTAGGCGCTGTCCTCCATGTCGATCCACAGGAAGCTGCCGGTGGCCGACGCCTTCACCGCCAGGTCGGTCGTGTAGCGCTCGCACAGCGCCTCGTCGATGTCGAGGCCGAGCTGCGTCGGCTTCACGCTCACGTGGCCGGGCAGGTTCCGTCGCTTGATCTCGTCGAACAGCCACAGGTAGTGGTCGCGCACCTCCGTGGCCTCGTCGCGGCTCGTGATGGCCTCGCCAAGCTTCGTGAAGATCGTCCCGCGGCCCGCTTTCGCGAGTTCGGCGCACGCGCGCATCGCATCTTCGGGTTCCTCGCCGGGCATGAACTTCTTCGTGGCGCGGCGGACGAACCCCCACTTGGTGACGTGGTCGTTGAGGTACGAGCTCCTGGCCAACGCGAGGAAGAATCCACGGCCGAACGGCATAGGCGTCGTAGTGGCTTGAGGGTCACGGCGTGCGGGCGCGCACCGTCGTGCCGGTGCCCGCGCTAGCTGCACGATAATCTATGACGGTTTCCAGGTGCCCTTCGCGACGCCCGGGACGTACATGTCCAACCCCTTTGGCGGATACCCGAGCGTTTTCCCCTGCTCGGCACTCTGGTAGGCGGTCATCAGCGTCTTCACCACCTCCACGCCGTCGTCCCAGGTGAGGAGCGGCTGCTCCTTGCCGAGGAACACGCGCACAAAATGCCGGTCCTCGTTGGTGTAACCGTAGGCGGCGTATTCTTCCGGCACCACCGGCATCACGCCCTGCTCGGCGTTCTGCTTCTCGACGAGGTCCTCGCCCGCCTTGCCCTTCACTTCGCGGCTGAAGAACAGCTGCAGCCCCGAATCGAGCGAGTTCCACTTCATCGAGTACTCCGGGCCGAGGAGCTCGGCGGAGAGGCGCAGTCCGGCGCCCACGTAGCTCCAGCTCGCCGTGGCCTCACCGATGGCGATGCCATCCGGCGTCTCGAATTCGATGTTCAGCGCGGCGAAATCCTCGGCGGGCGCCTTGGCGTAGTCCACCTCGTTGCCCATCGCAGCCTTCAGCTTCTTCGCGTACGCCGGGCGCGACCACTTGAGCGACGCGATATGCCCGGTGATGCGCCGGGGCTTCACCGTCGAGAGCGGCTGGCCCGGCTGCGTGAGCAGGTAGCGGACGACCAGCGCCGAATGGCACATCATGTCATTGAGCACCCCGCCGCCCTGCATCCGGCCCTGCCAGAACCACGGCGCGTGCGGCCCGCTATGCTCCTCGGCGGCGCGAGCGAGGTACGGCCGGCCCGTGGTGGCGGCGCCGCGCGCCCAGATGAGGTTCTTGCCCGCCTCGATGTGGGGCGCGAAGAGCTGGTTCTCGAGGTAGCCGGTCTTGAGGCCGACCTTCCTGACCATGTCGCGGATCTTCACCGCCTCGGCGACGTTGCGTGCGAGCGGCTTCTCGCAGGCGATGCCCTTCAGGTGGCCCTTGCCGCGCGCGATGGTGTCCACGATCTCCTCGACGTTCTCGACGCGCGCGTGGTTGGGACCACAGAGCCAGATGGCGTCCACTTCAGGATCGGCCACCATGTCGGCGATGGACTTGAAGCGCTTGGCGAAGCCCACGTCGAGCCTTTTGGCGAGCGTCGCGGCCTCGCTCGCACGCACGGCGTTGGGGCTCCACACGCCGGTGACGGCGCTTTCGCGCACGCCGCGCCAGCCCTGGATGTGGAAGCGGGTGTTGAAGCCGGAGCCGATGAAGCCGACGCGAAGGGCCATTGAAGTGCAGGAACGAGGGGACGGGAGTCGGATGACGGGTGACGGAGGCCGGGGGAGCCTAGAAGATGCCCACCATGCCCCTGACGGACGCGGCCAGTTTCTGCGGATCGAAACCGACGCCCTGGCGGAACACCGTTTGCACGTTCCGGATGTCGGCGATGTTGGTGGACGGATCTCCCGTGACGAGCATGAGGTCGGCCTGCTTTCCTGCGGCGATGGTGCCCGTCCGGTCGGCGACGCCGAGGTAGGTGGCGCCGTTCAGCGTGGCGACCTTGATGGCCTCGAGCGGCGTGAGGCCCGCCTCGACCAGCAGTTCCACCTGCCGCTGGTTCGAATAGCCCGGAATCACGCCGCCGCCACCCGTGGGGTCGGTGCCGCCGAGGAGCAACCCGCCGGCGCGGAAGAACACCACCTCGAGCTTCATCGCGTTCGGAAAGAGCTTCACGTAGCCCGAGTTTGCGTTGCGCTGCGTGTTCTGCCACCGTTGCTCGAACTGCTCCCTGAGCTGCGGCGTCAGGATGTCGAGTCCCGGCGGGAGCGGCCGGCCCGGCGTGAAGGTTTCAAACACCGTCAGGGTGCTTGTGACCGCCACGCGCTTCGCCACGAGGTACGACACCAGCGACGTGAACTGCGGGTCGTTGGCATCGAGTTGCGCAATGGTCGCCTGACCCGCGCCCTGCCCGGGGCAGTCGTCCGGCTTCTTGTCCTTCACGAAGTCGGTCGACGCGAGGAAGCCGTGCTCGAGGTCGTCGATGCCGGCGTCCGCGGCTTCGCGGTACGTCACGGAGCAGAGGTGGCCGGTGACCTTCATCCCGCGCTTGTGGGCCTCGTCGGCGGCCGCCTTCAGCTCGTCGCGCGTGATGTGCATGTACGCCTTGAACGACGTGGCGCCCATGTCGGCCCAGTAGTTCACGAGGCGGCGCGCGTCGTCGGGTCCGGTGAGCGCGTGCACCTGGCCGAGCGCGAGGCCAGGCCCCTCGAGGTACGGCGCGGTGGCGTCGATCCACGGCGCCGGCTTCTGCCACGCGTTCGCGGCCTTCGCGAGCGCGAGCTCGCCGAAGCCGTTCATGTTGCCGCCGGTGCGCATGGACGTCACGCCGCCGGCCAGGTAGAGGCGCGAGAAGCTCTCCGAGAGGTTCCCGTACACGCCCGGGCCGGTGGGATAGAACAAGTGCTCGTGCACCATCACGAGCCCGGGAAGGACGGTCTTTCCCGTGCCGTCGATGACTTGCGCGCCGGCCGGCGGCGCGAGCGACGCGGCCGCGCCAACGGCGGCGATCCGGCCCTCCTGGATGATGACGGTCTGGTCGGCGCGCGCCGGGGCGCCGGTGCCGTCGATCACCCGGACGTGCGCGATGGCAATGGACGGCGCATCAACCGAAACGAAGGGACGAACGGCGTTACCGATGGTGGGCCGCTGGGCCTGCGCCGGGGCAACCAGAATGACGGCGGCAGCGGGCGCGAGCCATGCGAGTGGGTTTCGCATACGAGGTAGAAGATACGCCGCGCCACCCGGCGTGCGCCAACCACCCGGTCTTGTCCCTTCGTCCGGCTACCGTCTACTGCTTGCTGATCATCATGTGCACGCCGACGTTGCCATCAACGAGTTGCGTGATGCGCAGGTCCGCGGCCATCGACGCCGCCTGGTACGCCTGCACCTGCGTGATGCCCTTCATCTCCTGGAGCATCTTCACCATCTCGGCGATGGCCGTCTTCGTCGCCACCACCAGCGACGTGTCGGCGCCCATCGTGATCCAGTGCGTGGGCGTCTCGATGCGCGGCCAGTCGAGCTTCATGTCCTTGCGCACGGTGAGCTGCACGCGCCCTTTGAGGTTCGTCTCGATCGCGGTCTGGTCCACCTCGCCGTCGCCCTGCGCGGCGTGGCCGTCACCGAGTTCGAGCAGCGCGCCCTTCACGAACACCGGCACGTAGAGCGTCGTCCCGGCAACGAGTTCCTTGTTGTCCATGTTGCCGGCATGGCGGCTTGGCGGGTTGCTGCTCACGCGGCCCAGTGCCGCCGCCGGCGCCACGCCGATCGACCCCCAGAAGGGGCGGAGCGGGACTGTGATGCCCGGCGCGACCTCCGCGGTCATCTTCTGCCGGTCCATCCAG
>JAYEKC010000650.1:0-32122 GCA_034716715.1 Gemmatimonadota bacterium
ATCGAAACCTGGATCCTTGCGGTGAACGGCATCCCCGCCGGATACGTCGAGCTGGAACGCAAGGCGCCTGGAATAGTCGAAATCGACTACCTCGGCATGCTCGAACAGTTCATCGGTGGCGGACTCGGCGCGCATCTGCTCACAAAGTCATGCCAGCGCGCATTCGACATGGGAGCGACCAGCGTGCTCGTGAATACATGCAACCTGGATCACCCCAAGGCTCTCGCCAACTATCAGGCCCGCGGATTCAGGGTTGTTCGCTCGGAGGTCAAGTCCAAGGACATCCCATCCGCTCCGCCGGGCCCGTGGGATGGCGCAGTCTGACATGACTGGGCGGACTTGTCTGGACTCTCGTGTCAAAGAGTGCGACAGCGCGACGACAGATCTCGACAGCGATGAGTGAGTCCAGGAAACCGGCTGCCACCGCCCGCGAGCTCCTGCGCCACGCGGTGGCCGTGGTGGCGTATCGAGGCGCAAAGGCGCTCCGCGGGGCGCCGGTTGGTTTCGGCGGATTCCGGGCGGGGTCCGACACGCGTGAACCGCTGCGGATCCTCGCTCACGTCAATGACCTCTACGACTGGGCCCTGTGGATGGCCAAGGGACAATGGAAATGGACCGACTCCATGCCCGGCACGTGGGACGCCGAAGTTGCACGGTTCCACGCCGGGCTGGCCGCCTTTGACGCGTACCTCGAAAGCGACGCCCCGCTTGGTCATCCGGCCGAGCTGCTCGTCGCCGGCCCGGTCGCCGATTCGCTCACGCACATCGGCCAGATCAACCTGCTCCGTCGCCTCGCCGGTTCACCCGTGCGCGGCGAGAGCTACGCAAAGGCCGAAATCGTGTCGGGACGGGTGGGGCCCCAACAAGCGGCGCCACGCCGCGAGTTCGATTAGCGGCGTAGCTTGCATCACCCCCTTCGGAGACCCGGATGCCTCGACGAGTCATTGTTCTGCTGCTTTCCTTCGCGGCCGTCACCGCGGCGCACGCGCAGGGCGTGCGCGTGAAGCTCACCGCCTGGCCCGCGCCGGTGCTGCTCGACACGTTGCGGCAGGATCACTCCGTTGCGGCGGATCCGCAGGCCGTGTACGCGGCGGTGCAGAAGGCATTCGCGGAGCTGGAGCTGCCGGTCGGCAACACCGACAGCAAGGCGGGCATCATCGGCACGGACCTGTTCGAGCGGCGGGGCCGCCTGGCGGGCGCGGCGATGGCGCGCTCGTTCAACTGCGGCGACTCGCCGATGGGCGCCCCGAACGCCGACACGTTCCGCCTGAGCATCGCCGTCGCGGCATGGGTGAAGCCGGACGGCAAGGGGAGCACGATCCTCGGCCTGGCGGCCGCCGCGGACGGTCTCGACGCCAGCGGCGCGCGCCGCGGCGCGCACGAATGCACGTCCACCGGAGAGCTCGAGGGCAAGATCGTGGCGGCCGTCACCCGAATCGCGCGCTGACGCAGGGAAACGAAAAAGCGGGCCCGGAATCGTTCCGGACCCGCCTGGGCAACCCGCCAATGCGCGCGGCTCAGTACTTCATGATCACGCGGAGCGCGAACGACCGCGCCGGCATCCGGTAGTACTGCGCGTCGCCCACCTCGCTTTCCGACACGGGATCACGCACGTCGCCAAGGTTGCGGCCATCGAGCCGGATTTCATAGCGGCTCATCCGGTACCCGACGCCGGCATCAAAGGTCGTGAACGCGGGCGCCAGCGCGGTGTTGCGCTTGTTCATGTACCGGTCGCCCGTGTAGTTGAGCCCCGCGGTGGCCGAGAGGCCGGTGGCGGGCGCAAACGTCAGGCCGAGGGAATAGAGCTGGTTCGCCGACATCTCGAACCGCTTGCCGGCGAGCTGGGTGTTCGTCCCGTCGAACTGCTGCATGTAGTCCACGAACTTGCCGTCGTGCGAGCTGTAGGTCGCACGCGCGGTGAAGTCGCCGGAAAGGCGAACGTCGGTGGCCAGCTCCAGGCCCTTGAACCGCGTCTTGCCGATGTTCTGCAGCGCCGGCTGGCCGTTGACGATGGTAGACGTCACGAGGTTGCTGAAGTCCATGTCGAACCAGCTCGCCTCCACGTCCCAGCGGCCTTCCATCGTGCGAACCTTCACGCCCGCCTCGTAGCTCGTCGACGTCTCGGGCTTGAGCGGCGTGTCCTCCTCGTCGCCGAGCCCGAAGTCGAACGCGGCCGGCTTGAACGTGTCGCGGTAGTTGGCGAAGACACGGAAATGGTCCACACCGCGGTCCCACAGGCTGTACATCGCGCCCACGCTGTAGCTCAGCCGCGTGTTGGTCACTCCGTCGCCCTCACCCACCTTCTCCGAGGTGGCGTTCAGGCGCAGCCCGGCGTTCAGCGTGAATCGGGCGTCCGGCCGCCACTCCATCGAGCTGTAGGCGCCCCAGAACATCCGGTCGTTGCCGACGTCGAGATTGAGGTTCGTGGGCTCCACCACCGGCGTCCCCGACCCGCCGTTGAGCGGTGCGGTGTACGTGAACGTGGCGCCCTCTCCCTCGCCGTTCGACATCAGGAGGTCCGCGCCAAGCAGCCACTTCACCGTGGAACCCGCCGGCCAGGTGAGGTGCGAGTCCACGTAGAGGTCGTTCAGGTCGATGTTCTCGCGGAACCCCGATGCGTTGTTCGATGAATTCGAGACGCTCGTGAGGAACCCGCGGAAGATCTCCTGCGACGAGTGAGTGAACGACGCCATCGTGTTCCAGCGGGCGTTGCCCACCTGGTGGTCGAAGCCGCCGGCAATGGCGAACCGGTTCTCGTTGATGAACGCACCGGCGGGATTGTGGTTCGCGTCGAGCGGCACGGCCGTCGAGAGCGTGGCGCCCTGGCGCGGCGCCGGGCTGGCGGGATCCTGTTGCAGGAGGCTCACGTTCGCCGTGAGCCAGTGCGAGCGATTGGAGTTGCCGCCCGAGGCGCGCAGGATGGCGTTGCCACGGGTGAAGCCCGTGCGGTCGTCCGCGAAGCCCTGCTTCTCGAATCCGGCGCTCAGCCGCGCCTTCCACCCGTCCACCATCGCCTGGAGCGGCATGTCCACCGAGGCGCCGCCCGACCCGTAGTTGCCGCCAAAGGCCTGCAGGTACTTCGCCTGTTCGGCGGCCGCCTTGTGCACCACGTGGATCACGCCCACGAACGACGTGGCGCCATACGTGACCGGCGCAGGGCCACGGAGGATCTCGATGCGTTCCACGTCCTGGAGGTTGAGTGACGTGAGCGCGGGGTTGAAGGCGCCACCCCACGGCACGTTGTCCACCACAAGGAGGAACGCGTCGAACTCACGCAGGCCCCAGAACTCCGGGACCGCTCCGGCCGGGCCGGCATCACCGCCCGGCGCGATCGCCACGCCCGCCGCCAGCGAAAGCGCGTCGCGCAACGTCGAAGCACCGCGGGCACGAATGTCGTCGCCGGTGATCACTTCGATCGAGGCGGGAACATCGTGGGGTGCCTCCGGCGTCTTCGTCGCCACAACCTCAACCACCGGCATGGCGGGGGGATTGCCCTGAGCCTCCGCGCCGACCGGCAAGGTGACCAGCGCCAGAATCGCAACCATTGCGCCCGCGCGTCGTCGGTTGTTCATCACAGGCAACACCTCCAGATTCGTGAGAGTCCTGCGCGATTTATGACAAGTTTATTAACGCACAACCATAACCATTCGCTTCCAGAACCGCGAGCCCGGCTGGAGCGCGGTGTCGGGCGGGCGTTGGGAATGGAGGTATACCGAATCAGGCCAATCGGTTAGAAGGTCTTGCCGACTGCCACAGCGACGCGCAGTCTTTTCCATTCCGCCCCCTTGGCCAGTCAAATGCAGGCCACCGCAACCACGCATTCATTGCAGGCTCGCGTCAGCTTCGCTCGCGCCGCGGCGCTCGTCGTCGCCGCGATGGCGCTTGCCGTGCTGATCGGCTGGTTCGCGGATTACGCGGCAATACGCAGCCTCATTTCCGGCGCCGTCGAGATGAAGGCGAATACCGCGGTAGGCCTCCTGCTCACGGCGTTCGCGCTCTGGGTGGCGGACGGCGGCGACACGAACGTTGCACTCGCGGGGCGAATCGTCGCCGCCGTGGTGGTGGCGCTCGGCGCCGCGACGCTCGCGCAGTATGTCTTCGGCTGGTCCCTCGGCATCGACGAGCTGCTCGTGGCCGACACCTCTCGGCGTTTCGCCGCGGTGCCGGGGCGGATGTCGCCGCTCAGCGCCGTCTCGTTCATGGCGATCGGCACCGCACTGGCCGTCCGTGGACCGCGCGCACGCCTCCCGGTGGTGATGGGCGCAAGCGCGACCCTCGTCATCGGCGCCGTTTCACTGCTCGGCTACGTCTGGCGCGCGCCCGAGCTGACCACGCAGGAGCTCTTCCCGCCGGTGGCGGTTCACTCAGCGGCAGCGTTCGTCCTTCTCGGCGCGGCGACGCTCTCCACGCGCGGGTCTTCCGGGTCGGACTGGCGAACGACGACCGGGTCGCACGAGCTGAGCCGCCCGGTGCTCGCGGCCTTTGCCGGGGCGGTGGCGCTCTTCCTCTTCGTCGGCGGCTACGCGTACCAGGCGACGGTGAAGTTTGCCGATGCCGCGTCGCTGGTGACGCAGACGGAACTCGTCCGGGTCACGGTCGGCCGGGTGTACGGCGAGCTCTCGGACGCCGAATCGGCGCAGCGGGCATACCTGCTGACGGGCGCCGGCGAGTACTTGCAGCGGTTCGAGCAGTCTTCGGCCCGGGCGGGTGAAACGCAACGGGCCCTCGCGCAACTCGTTTCCGACAACGCCGAACAGGTGGCCAACGCCGCGCGACTTGACTCGCTGGTTGCGCGGCGCGTAGCCCTGCTTGCAAAGCACGCTGCCACGTTCCGCCGTAGCGGGCTGGAGGGGGCGCGGCGCGAGATCGTCGCCGATGGGGGCATCGGCACGATGCGGTCGGTGCGCGCCCTCACGGACCGGATGGATGCGGTGGAACGCTCGCTGCTCGACGAGCGCCGGCAATCGGCCGACGCCGTCCGACTGCGAACCCTTACATCGCTCCTGGTCACCCTGTTCATCGCGATCGCCGCGTTCCTTGTGCTCTTCGCCGGCGTGCGCCGTGCCATCCGGAACCGCCAGGCCGCCGAACGAGCGCTGCGCAAGTCGCAGTCCGAGTTCGCCGCCACGCTCCGGTCCATTGGCGACGCGGTGCTCGAAACCGATGTTCATGGTCACGTGGTGCGCCTCAACCCCGTCGCGGAACATCTCACGGGCTGGACGACGGCCGAGGCCGCGGGCCGACCCGTGGCGGACGTCTTCCGCATCATCAACGAGGCAACGCGCGAACCCGGCGTCATCCCGGTGATGGAGGCTCTGGCGAGCGGCACGACGCACGGCCTGGCGAACCACACGGTCCTCGTTGCGCGCGACGGCGCCGAGCGCGCCATCGCCGACAGCTGCGCCCCCATTCGGGATGAAACGGGGACCATCACCGGCGCCGTGCTCGTATTTCGCGACGTGACCGACGAGAACGCGGTGCGGCGCGCCCTGGAGGAGAGCGAGGCCCAGCTTCGCGATGCGAACGCCAAGCTCGAAGAGGAAGTCACCGAACGCAGCGACGAACTGGCCCAGAGCCGGCGATTCTTCTCCGACCTGTTCGAGTCCGCCCCCGACCCGCTGGTTGTCGTGGATGCGAATGGCGCCATCGCGATGATCAACGAAGGCGCGGTGCGCGTGTTCGGATGGACACGAGAGGAGGTGCTCGGCAAGGCGGTGGAGCTGCTCGTTCCGGAGGCGTCGCGCGCCGCCCACGTGGGTCACCGGGCGGAATACACGGCCCCTGGGGCCACGGCTCGCGTGATGGGGCAGGGACGCCGCCTCCAGGGACGGCGGAAGGACGGCTCCACCTTCCCGGCGGAGATCAGTCTGTCGCCCATCGAAACGGCGCAGGGAATGGTCGTGGCCGCATCGGTACGCGACCTCACGGACCGGACGCGCCTCGAGGAGCAGCTCCGCCTGTCGCAGAAGATGGAGTCGGTGGGACTCCTGGCCGGGGGCATCGCCCACGACTTCAACAACCTCGTGACCATCATCCTGGGCATCACGGAACTCACGCTGCGCGAATTGCCGGACGGCGACCCGCAGCGTGAGGAAATGGAAACCATCCACGATGCCGCGCGCCGCGCCGCCGCGCTCACGCGCCAGTTGCTGGCGTTCGGTCGGCGCCAGATCCTGCAGCCGTCGGTGGTGAGCCTGAACGAGGTGGTGGCCGGCCTCGGCGGGATGCTGCAGCGCCTGATCGGCGAGCACATCCAGGTGTCCATCGTGGCCGACCCGAAGCTTGGCGCCGTGCGCGTGGATGCCGGGCAGATCGAGCAGGTGCTCCTCAACCTCGCGATCAACGCCCGCGACGCGATGCCGGCGGGCGGGACACTGTCCATCACCACCGAGAACGTGACCCTCGACGCCCCGTCGGCCGCGGCGTTACCGGGCCTCGCGCAGGGTATGTACGTGTTGCTCACCGTCCGCGATACCGGAACGGGCATGGATGCCGCCACGCTGGAGAAGGTGTTCGAGCCGTTCTTCACCACCAAGCGCGACCGGGGCGGCTCGGGCCTCGGCCTGGCAACGGCCTACGGGATCGTCCGCCAAAGCGGCGGGCACATTGGCGTGCAGAGCGCGCCCGGCGCCGGCGCGACCTTCCGGATCCACCTGCCGCGCGTGAACACGGCGCCCGCATCCTCCCGCCAGGAATCGGATGCCGGCGGCGGTCGGGGCGGCACGGAAACCGTCCTGCTCGTGGAAGACGACGACGCGGTACGGCACGTGAGCGAGCGCATCCTCCGCGCGGCCGGCTACTACGTGAAGGCGGCGGCCAACGCGGCCGAAGCGCTCGCGGCGCTCGATGACCTCGCGTTCCGCGCCGACCTGCTGGTGACCGACGTCGTGATGCCGGGGATGAGCGGCCCGGCGCTCGCCGAGGAAGTTGCCCGGCGGCGGCCCGGCATCAAGGTGCTGTTCACGTCGGGTTACACGGACGACGCCATCCTGCACCACGGGATCCACGACGGCGCCTTCCACTTCATCGCCAAGCCGTACGCCGTCGAGGACTTCAGGCGCAAGATCCGTAGCGTGCTCGACGCGTAGGGACCGGCGGCGCGCTCGCCATCACTCGGACGGCCGACGGCGGACCGTCGGGCTCAGTGGCCGTCAGGGTTCGACGTTGCCAAGCGAGAGGAGGTTGGCGTAGGTGCGGAACTGCCCCGCCGCGTGCAGCGCCGCGAATCGGGCCACCGGCTGGACGACCTGCACGGCGTGGTAGCCGGCGAGCGCGG
This sequence comes from Gemmatimonadota bacterium, assembly GCA_034716715.1. GTDB lineage: Bacteria > Gemmatimonadota > Gemmatimonadetes > Gemmatimonadales > Gemmatimonadaceae > Fen-1231. The sequence continues at coordinate 7,277 of JAYEKC010000650.1, forward strand.
AAGGGTGGGCGCCGAAGCACACGAAGCAGCTGCGGACGATCATCGCGTTCGGCGCGCGGGGCAATGCCACGAGGCTGGCGGCGAAGCGCGCGAAACTGCCGTCGCGGAAGAGGTATTGCTCGACGTTCGAAGCATAGAACACGGTGAGGGTCTCCCCGTTGTTCCGCATCCAGTCGCCGATGGCCGCGAGCGCGTGCGCGCCGCCGAAGTCGCCGACGACGGGAATCACGAGGTTGCGGTCCTCGAGGTCCTTCACCACGCGGAACGCCTCCTCGCTCGCGAGGAAGCTCACCCGGTTGCCTTCCCGGTCGCGTTCGAGCGCGAGCCGCCGGAAGTCGGGGTAGTAGGGCGCGGGAGCGCGGCCAAAGGTGTTGAACCGCAGCGACGGGCCGTCGGCGATGAACGCCGCGTGGAAGCGCGCCACCGTGGCGGCATCGGCCGCGCCGACCTTGAGCGGCGATCCGCGCACCGATGCGAGGACGCGCGCGGCGCCGGCCGAATCGCGAGGCGCCCGCTCGACCCACGCGAGGAGGCTGTCCGCCGGCTTTGCGCCCCAACCGGCGGTGTCGCGCGGCGCCTGGCGGCCGAACAGCAACGCCAGGTAGTCGGCGCGGTTCCGCGACAGGGAGAAGATGGACTTGAAGAGAAGGTGCTCGAGCAGGTTGTCGCGCCGGACGTCCACGATGAAGGCGACGTTCGGCCGGATGGCGGCGATGTAGGAGAAGTTCTGGTCCGGCCCCACCCCCACGTACGTGCCACCCTCCGCGCGCGCCGCCCGCAGCTGCGACACGGCGTGCAGGTACGAGTCCTCATTCGAGATGAGGTTGTCCGTGTCGAAGTAGCCGCCCGGCTCGGACAGCCGCGCGCTGAGCGCCGCGAACTCGGCGCCCGAAAGCCGAGCTGGGGCTTGCGCCGGCGTGGCGGCCGGTGCGCACGCGAGCATCGCGAGCGTCACGGCCGCCGCGCAGCGCGAAGCCATCCGGGGGGCGAGGAGGCGCATCAGGCAGAAGATACGCCTTCCCGGAGCCGCCGCACTGCGCCGCGCGCCGTGTTACACTCCCTCCGCCGATGGAAAGCCCGCGCACGAACCCCGCCACCGCGCCCGCGCCGCCCCCGTGGGCCGTGTACGGCGCGCTGGTCATCGTGCAGCTGCTCTTCGGCGCCAACTACATCGCCGCCAAGATGGCGTTCCTCGAGGTCACGCCACTCGGCCTCGTGTTCTTCCGGGCCTGGGGCACGGTGGCTGTCCTCGGCGCGGCGCTCGCGCTCCGGCGGCGGCCGCGGCGGCCGAACGCGCCCCGCCTCCAACTGCGGGAGTTCGGCGAGCTGCTCCTCTACTCGCTGCTCGGCATCTCCATCAACCAGGTCGCGTTCCTCGAGGGGCTCGACCGGTCGTCGGCGACCAACGCGGCGATCATCCTCGTGACCATTCCCGTCGTGACGCTCGCGTTCGCCGTGCTGCTCAAGCGCGAGCGGGCCACGCTGGCGGGCGTGGCCGGCATCACGCTCGGCCTCGCCGGCGCCCTCATCATCATCCTTCCGCGTGGTGGCGTCACCATCGCGTCGAGCGCGATGCTGGGCAACGGGCTGCTGCTCGTCTGTGCGGCGTCGTACTCGCTGTTCCTCGTGCAGGCGCGGAGCATCCTGGTGCGGCACGACACGCTCGTCGTGGTCACGTGGATGTTCGTGCTTGCGGGGGTCACGCTCACCCCCGTGGGCTACGCCGGCGCGCGGGACGCCATCGTCCACGGCGTGTCGCCGGCCGGATGGGCAGCCGTGGCGTTCGTCACGGTCGGCGCGACGGCGATTCCGTACCTGTTCAACAGCTGGGCGCTGGTCACCGCAAAGTCGTCGGTGGTGGCGGTGTTCGTGCTCATCCAGCCCATCGTTGCGGCGGTGCTCGGCCGGATCTATCTCGGTGAGCACCTCGGGCCGCACGCCGCGCTGGCCGGCGCGCTGATCGTCGCGGGCGTGATGGCGTCGGCCTGGAGCCGGCGCGGGCGGTAGCGCCCGCCCTCCTCCATCTTTCCCGGCAGGCTCGCGGCCCAACCGTCCTGCCGACACCATCACGATGGATCCGCACCAGCGACTCCACGACGACGTACGCGTCCTGGGCAGCCTGCTCGGCGACGCGCTGCGGGCGCACGGCGGCGACCGGCTCTTCGACGCCGTCGAGCGCGTGCGTGCGCTCGCCAAGCGCGCGCGGCACGGCGACACCGATTACGCCGAGCTGCAGCGGGTGCTGCGCGAGCTGTCCGTGCCCGACGCGCTTGCGGTGGCGCGCGCGTTCGCGCACTTCCTCGCGCTCGCAAACATCGCCGAGCAGCACCATCGCATTCGCCGGCGCCGCGACTACCAGCGCGACCCGGCGGCCGCGCCACAGCGCGGCTCGTTCGATGACGCGTTTGCGCGGCTCGCCGCGGCGGGCGTCACGGCCGCGGCCATGCACGCCAGCGCCTCTTCGCTCCGCGTCGAGCTCGTACTCACGGCCCATCCCACCGAGGTCGTGCGGCGCACGCTCCGGCAGAAGCAGCGCAACATCGCGCGCCTGCTGGCCGTGGGCGACCGGCCGGACCTGACCGGGCCGGAGCGCGACGACCAGCAGCGCGAGCTGGCGAGCGAAGTCGCCGCCACGTGGCTCACCGACGAAGTGCGCCGGGCGCAGCCGACGCCGCTCGACGAGGTGCGGTGGGGGCTCGTGGCGTTCGAGCAGACCCTGTGGGATGCCGTGCCGCGGTACCTGCGCTCGCTCGATCGTTCACTGCGGAAGGCCACGGGCGAGGGCCTGCCGCCCGACGCCGCCCCGATCCGCTTCGGGTCGTGGATGGGCGGCGATCGCGACGGCAACCCCAACGTCACGCCCGACGTGACCATGCGGGCAGGCCTCCTCGCGCGCTGGATGGCGGCCGATCTGTACCACAAGGAAATCCAGGCGCTGCGCGCCGAACTCTCGATGCAGTCGGGGAGCGCCGAGCTGCGCGCACGGGTGGGCGACGTGGAGGAGCCGTATCGGGCGCTCCTCAAGCCCGTGGCCGAGCGGCTCGCGGCCACGCGTACGCGCATGAAGCAGTTGCTCGACGCCAGGCGGCCGTTCGTTCCCGACGCCCGCACCTTCGCCGACCCGGCCGATCTCGCCGAGCCGCTGCACCTGTGCTTCCGCTCGCTGGTGGAGACCGGTGGGTTCGCCGTGGCACGCGGCCGGCTCCTCGACCTGCTGCGCCGCATCCCGTGCTTCGGGCTCACGCTCGTGCGGCTCGACCTGCGGCAGGAGTCGTCGCACCACACGGCCGCGCTCGATGCCGTCACGCGCGCCGCGGGACTCGGCGGGTACGCCGATTGGGACGAGTCGCGGCGGCAGGCGTTCCTCCTCAAGGAACTCCAGGGCGGCGCGCCGGTTTTGACGCAGGCGATGGCGGCGGCAGGCCAGTTCGATGCCGCAACGGCCGACGTGCTCGGGGCGTTTCGCGTGGCGGCGGCGACGCCATCGGGCTCGCTCGGCGCGTACGTGATCTCGATGGCGGGCGCGCCGTCGGACGTGCTCGCCGTGGAGGCGCTCCAGGCCGCGGCGGGCGTCGCACCGCGGCTGCCGGTGTCGCCGCTGTTCGAGACGGTGAGCGACCTGCGCGGCGCAGGGGCGACGGTCGCCGCGTTGCTCGACATCCCGTGGTATCGCGAGAAGATCGGCGGGCGGATGGAAGTCATGATCGGCTACTCCGACTCGGCCAAGGACGGCGGCCGGCTCGCCGCGGCGTGGGAGTTGTTCACGGCGCAGGAGCGGCTCGTGGCCGCGTGCGCGGCGCGTGGCGTGCAGCTCACGCTCTTTCACGGGCGCGGCGGCTCGGTGGGGCGGGGCGGGGGCCCCACGCATCTCGCCATCCAGTCGCAGCCGCCGGGCTCCGTGGCCGGGGCGATCCGCGTCACCGAGCAGGGCGAGATGGTGGACGCGCAGTTCGGCCTGCCCGCCATCGCCGAGCGCACGCTCGAGGTGTACACCACGGCGACGCTCGAGGCCACGCTCGCCCCGCACGACCGCGCGAGCGAGGCGTGGCGAGCGGAGATGCAGCGGCTCGCCGATGCATCCCGCGCGGCGTACCGGCGCGTGGTGTACGAGACGCCGGCGTTCCTGGAGTACTTCCGCCTCGCCACGCCCGAGGTGGAGCTCGGCAAGATCCGCATCGGCAGCCGGCCCGCGCGGCGCGGCGGCGGTGGCGGCGTGCAATCGTTGCGTGCGATCGGGTGGGTGTTCGCGTGGACGCAGACGCGGCTGATGCTCCCCGCGTGGCTCGGCGTGGGCGACGCGCTGGACGACGCCACCCGGCGCGGGGCGCTTGCCGAACTGCAGGCCATGTACCATGGGTGGCCGTTCTTCCGCTCGACGCTCGACCTGGTGGAGATGGTGCTGGCGAAGGCGTCGCCCGAGATCGCGGCGTTCTACGACGAGCGGCTGGTGCCGGAGGGCCTGCGGGCGCTCGGGCGCGACCTGCGCGATCGCCTGCTCCGCACGCGCGACGCCCTCCTGCAGGTGACGGGGCACTCGCAGCTGCTTGCGGGCAACCCCGTGCTCCGCCGGTCCATCGACGTCCGGAACCCCTACGTGGATCCCATCAACCTCGTGCAAGTGGAGGTGCTCTCGCGCCTCCGCGCCGCCGGCGACGATGACCCCGCGCTGGTCGACGCGTTCATCGTGACGGTGAACGGCGTGGCCGCCGGGATGCGGAACACCGGTTGAGCGGTGTGGGGCCTTTGCACGCCGGCACGCGACCCCGTAGGGTAAATGGCACGGGCCGCCGCAAGCGGGCCGGACCCCATCACCCTCATCGCGAGGTTCCCACCCGATGCGTCACCCATTCCTGCGCAGGATGTTGGTTGCCGTTGCCGCGATGTCCGTCGTGACGACTGGCTGCTTCGGCAGCTTCCAGATGACCAGGGACGTGTACAGCTGGAACCAGAAGGTGGGGGACAACAAGTGGTCGAAGGAGCTCGTGTTCCTCCTCATCGGCCCGATCGTTCCCGTGTACGGCGTGGCCGTGTTCCTGGATGCGGTATTCGTGAACTCGATCGAGTTCTGGACCGGAAAGAACCCGATGACGTCGTCCATCAACGTGACCGAGAAGGACGGGCGGAAGGTCGTGCAGCGGCTGGAGTCGGACGCGAAGGGGCGCTCGGAGATCATCGAGGTGTCGACGGCCGCTGGCCCCCAGAGCACCACGACGCTGTTCCAGGAGACGGGCTCCCCGCTCGTGACGGCGACGACGAAGTTCGCCGACGGGCGGATCGAGACGCGAACCGTGACGGTGGAGCAAACGCGCGCGGTGGTGGCGGCGCTCACGCGCCGGTAAGCGCAACACGTCGAATGCCGGAGCAGGGCCCGGCCCCAGGTTCGGGTGCCGGGCCCTGCGGGTGGACAGGTGCGCGGCCGCAGCGCAGTATGGTCACATTCTCCCTCGCTGACCACAATGCGCCGACTGCTCACCGCCACCGCCGCGCTCGCCTGCCTCGCCCTCGCCCCACAGGGCACACGGCATGTGCGCCTCACGCTCCATGAGGGCACGAACATCGCCGCGGCGATGTCGCCCGACGAACGCACCATCGCCTTCGACCTCCTCGGCTCGATCTGGACGATGCCCGCCGCCGGCGGGAGCGCCAGGCGCATCACCGACGAGCTGATGGACGCGCGCCAGCCGGCGTGGTCGCCCGACGGGTCGCGCATCGCCTTCCAGGCATACCGCACGAACACCTGGAACATCTGGACCGTGAACGCCGACGGCACGGGACTCACGCAGCTCACCGCGGGAATGTTCGACGACCGCGAGCCGCACTGGTCGCCCGACGGCGCGAAGATCGCATTCTCGTCGGACCGGAGCGGCAACTACGACATCTGGACGCTCACCCTCGCGACGCGCGAGCTGAAGCAGGTCACGAACAGCCCGGCGAACGACTTCGGTCCGACGTGGGGACAGAGCGGGTCGGGCATCTACTTCGCCTCCGATCGCGAGCAGGGCCGCGGCATCTACACCATTCCCGCGGCGCCCGAAACGCCGGGCGCGGGAGAGCGCCTGCTCCGGGCACAGGATGGCGCCTTGGGCCCCCCGGCGTTCGAGGCGGCCGCCGGAACGCTCGCGTTCAACTCCATCTCGGGCGCGCACAGCGCGCTGTTCTCGGGCACGCGCGAGGGCGCGCGCGAGATCGGCGGCGCCAGCGAGGACGTGTTTCCGTTCCGCCCGCAGTTCCTGAAGAACGGCGACGTGCTCTACACGGCCGACGGCAAGATCAAGCGGCGCCCATCCGCCGGCGGGCCCGCGACGATCATCGAGTTCTCGGCCGAGGTGTCGTTCGACCGTCCCGCGTTCACGCCGAAGCGGCGCGAGTTCAACAAGCCGGGCGACCAGAAGGTTCTGGGCTACATGCACCCGAGCCTGTCACCCGACGGCAAGCAGGTGGCGTTCGCCGCGCTTGGCGATCTCTGGGTGATGCCGGTCGGCGGCGCACCGCGACGCATCACGAACGACCCCTTCATCGAGCTGAACGCGGCCTGGTCGCCCGACGGACGGTGGCTCGCGTACTCCAGCGATCGCGACGGCGCGTCGCGCGTGTACATTCGCAACGTGGCCACGGGCGCCGAGCGGGTGGCCACGACGCGAAACGCCGGCGCCACGAGTCCGGCGTTCTCGCCAGAAGGCACGCGCATCGCCTACGTGGCCGAGGGCGGCATCGCCGTGTCGGACATCAGCCGCATCGTCGGCACCGACGTGCCGCGCGACTCTTCCGTGCCGCCGGTCGTCGCCACGAAGCGCGGCGGCTACGAGCCCGGCGCGCCGAGCTGGTCGCCCGACGGCCGGTACGTCGTGGTGGGCGCGCTGCGGCCCAACTCGACGCGCTTCCGCGAGGGCACGAACGAGGTGCTGCGCCTCGCAATGGCGCCCGACGCCGAACAGGCCGACACGTGGTTCGACCCCGCGCCCGGCAAGTCCATCGGCATGCGCGAGGACTTCGGGCCCGTGTGGTCGCCCGACGGCACGATGATGGCCGCCGTGGTGGACGGCCGGCTCGCCGTGTTCAACGTCGCGCGCAACGGTCGGCCCACGGGCCCGCTGAAGTTTCTCTCCACCGACCTCGCGGCGTCGCCGAGCTGGGCGGCGGACTCGCGCCACCTGCTGTACCAGGCGCTCGATCGCTTCCGCATCGTGGACGTGGTGGACGCCAGCACGGTGGACGTCACGCCGAACCTCACGTGGCGCGCCGTGTCGCCCACGGACCAGAAGGTGGTGCACGCCGGCCACCTGTGGGACGGCCAGTCCGGCGCGATGCGCGACAACGTGGACATCGTCGTGGCCGGCAACCGCATCCGTTCGGTGGAGCCGCACCGCGCGGCGCTGCATACGGGAACCGTGATCGACGCCTCGAACGAGTACGTGGTGCCCGGCCTGATCGAGATCCACTCGCACCTCTCCAAGACGTACGGCGAGGCACTTGGGCGGATCTGGCTCTCGTGGGGCATCACCACGGTGCGCAACCCGGCCACGAGCGCGTTCGAGGCCGCGGAGGAGAAGGAGGCGGTGGAGAGCGGGCGCCGCATCGGCCCGCGCTCGTTCAGCGCCGGCGAGCCGTTCGACGGCACGCGCATCTACTACCCGGGTGGCACGTCGCTCGACGGCGGCGTGCAGCTCACGCAGCAGCTCGAGCGCACCGCCGCGCTCGGCTTCGACTTCGTGAAGACGTACGTGCGGCTGCCCGACATGCTCCAGAAGCGGGTGGTGGAGGAGTCGCACAGGCGCGGGCTCCCGGTGACGTCGCACGAACTGTATCCCGCGATGGCGTACGGCGCCGACGGCGTGGAGCACTTCCGCGGCACGAGCCGCCGCGGCTACTCGCCCAAGCAGAGCCAGCTCAACCGCATCTACGACGACGTCATCCAGCTGCTCGCGGCGAGCGGGATGACCGTGACGCCCACCATCGGCATCTACGGCGGGTTCCAGCTGCAGATGGCGCGGGACGCGAGCGTGCTCGACGACCCGCGCTTCGCGCTCTATCCGCCGGGCACGGCGGATCGGTACCGTGGCGGTGGCGGCCGCGGCGGCGCGCAGAGCCTCGCCGAGCGCGAGGCGCTGGTGTCGCCGCAGGAGAAGGCCGTGGCGCGGGTGGTGCGAGCGGGCGGGCACGTGGTGGCGGGCACGGACGCGCCCATCAACCCGTACGGCATCGCGCTGCTGATGGAGCTCGAGCAGTACGTGTCGGGCGGGCTCACGCCGCTGGAGGCGTTGCGCACGGCCACGGTAGAGAACGCGCGGGCGATCGGGATGCCGGCCGACCTCGGCGCCGTGGCGCCGGGCTACTTCGCCGATTTCACGACGCTGGGGGCGAATCCGCTGGCAAACATCCGGGCGCTGCGTGACGTGCGGCAGGTGATGAAGGACGGCGCGCTGCACACTCGCGAGGACCTGCTGCGCGGCCCGGCGCGCCGATAGTTCGGCGTGGCGGCGGCGCGGCCTGCTTCCCGAGGGGCGCGGACGGCGGTAAAGGCTGCGCCGCGTTCCGTCGCTGCTGCGCCGGGGGGTCAAGTGCAGTTGTCTGTGTACTTCGCCTGAGAGGCGGGATGGGGATCAGGCGGTTTTCAGCATCGGGATCTGGTCGGTCAGGAGGCTGAATGGATCGGCGAACCAGCGGTGCTGCCGCCAGGTGTCGTTCTGCTCGATCGCGAGCGCGGTGAGGAGGCGCAGCAGGCTCGCCTCGTGCGGGAAGATCTGGATGACGCGCGTGCGCCGGCGCACCTCGTGGTGGTGGCGCTCGAGCGAGTTCGTGGAGCAGAGTTTGCGCCGGACTTCGTCGTACTCGAGGATGTAGCACGCCAGCGTCGCGGCGTGGGTGTCGGCGAGCCAGTCGGCGAGCCGCGGGGCATCGGGCCGGAGCTCGGCGATCAGGCGCGCGATCCGGAGCGCCGCTTCCTCGCGGCTCGGTGCGGTCCACGCGTCACGCAGGCCTTGGCGCGTGGCGAGTTGGAGGCGTTCGCTGGTCACTTTGGCGAGGGCGTTCCGCTGGTAGTGGACCTGGCACCGCTGGTGGATGGCTTCCGGGAAGTAGCGCCGCACCGCACTCACGAGTCCGGCGTGTTCATCCGAGACGACGTACTGGACGCCGTGCAGCCCGCGCTCCACCAGATCGTGGAACACGCCGGCCCAGCTGGCTTCACTTTCGCTGGGCCCCATCCACGTGCCGAGGTGCTCTCGGTAGCCGTCAGGGGTCAGGCCCATCACCCAGAGGGCGGCGGTGCCCCGCACGTGCCCTTCCCGGCGGACGTTCTCGACGTGGGCGTCGATCACGAGGGCCGGGTACGGGTGCTCGTCGAGCCGCCGTTCGCGCCACGCCGCCAGCCCGGCATCCAGTTTCCGCGTCAGGACGCTCACCTCGCTGGCCGAGATGGTCGTGCCGCAGAGCTGCTCCACGATCGTGTTCACCTTCCGGGTGGACACGCCATGCAGGTACATCTCCACCATCGCGAGGACGAGCGCCTGCTCGCTGCGCTCGTACTTCGCGAAGAGCGACGGCCGGAACATCCCGGCCCGGTCGCGCGGGATGGCCAGCGTGAGCGTGCCGACCCGCGTGTTCAGGGCCCGGACGTAGCTGCCGTTCCGGTACCCCCGGCGCTCGGGCGTCCGTTCGTACGGCTCGGCGCCCATGAACTGGGCGAACTCGGCCTGGATCGCCTCCTGCACCAGCGTCGCCACCATCGCGCGCAGGGCGTCGTCCGGCGCTTGTTCCAGGGCCGGGGAGACTCTAGTCTTGTCCTCAAGGGTCATCGCGTAGTTCCTCTGAGCTGTGCGGCGCGTCCACGCCGCGGTGAAATCCAGCCTCTCAGAGAAGCTACGCGATGGCTTTTTTGTGCCCCATCGCGCGGGATTCATTTACACAAACATCTGCACACCACTGAAGGCGCTGTGCGATGGCGTGTGGACGCCTCACGATTGTGAACGCCCGGTGCACGGGAGCGACGCGCCGGGGCGCAGTCGCGCGGCCGAGGTGCACAGATGCGTGCGTTGGGCGTACCGATGCGCGGCGCCGCCGTGCATCCGTGCGCTGCCGCCGCGCGTGAGCGTGCGGCCTCTATACGAATGCGATGGGGCGCCGCGCAAGTGGACGGCACGGCTGCACGAATGCGCGTAGGCGTCGCGCCGTTGCGCGGCGCCCCTTCGCGGGCGCGCAACACAGACGCACGGATTTGCGGACTCCGCGCACCGCCGAGCGAACTCCCGTGCCGCGCCAGCGGATGCCGGCGCCTCGTACGCGAATTGCATTCACGAGGATGCTGGCCTTTCACGAGGCGCCGCGCCCTCGGCGGCGCAATGTCCGTCCGAGCAACGCCGACGGACGTGGGCAACGCGTTGCAGCGCAGCGCCTTCGTCTTTCGGAGCCCCGGCGCTACGGGTTGCTGGCCAGGCTCGCCGCGATTGGCGAGTAGCCGATTCCGTTGGACCAGTTACTGGCAATCGCGTGACCCAGACGGTCGAATGCCAATGTGCCACAGTGCCCGGGGACGGGGGCCGCGACCCTGCCAAGCATGTTCCCAGACTTGCGGGTACCCCGGCTGGGCCCCAGCATTCCCCGGCACATCATCATGCCGACCCAGAAGCCTCCCCGTCCTGCACAGCCACCTCTGGAGCTCCGTCGCACGAGCCGCATTGTTGCGACCAGCCCCGGCTGCGAACCGCTCAGGGCCGCCTATGCCGCCGCAGTGGTAAAGAAGCCCAAGGCGTGGGAGGATGTGGAGGACCTCTTCCTCCGAGGGATGGAAGGTCTCGACGCCAACATCGCGAGTGGCGTCGCGAAGATGGGTGACCTGCAGAATGGAAAGGGCGACTTCTTCAATGACTTGATCGCCCTACTCCTTGAGAACTGCGCCGACGTGCAGTTGTGGAGCCGACGAAGTGTCCCTGGGCTGATCATCCCGACCAACAACCTGGACGTGACGTACCCCAACTCCGACCCGATCGAGTTCGTCCTGGAGGCAAAAGCGGTTGGAACGCCCAGGCACCCCGGCAGTCCAAAGCAGAAGGCAATCGGCCGGCAGGGCTCGGCGGACCTGGCGAAGCGCATCAAGGAGGTCGGCTTCAAGACGATCGACCTCAAGGCGGAGTACGCACGGAACATGACGAGTTCCGGCACTAGTCCAGCTGCCATGTCCGGCGACTTCGTGACGTGGCTTCACTCGGTGAAACCGCGGTCGTACCTGTTCGTTGCGGCGCGGGTCACGACCGATAGGGATCGGGAACAGGTGTTCCGTTATGCCCGGCGCGCGAGATTCGTGAGCGACGACGTCGGTGTCTTCTGCTTTCGCCCGGTGAGCGAAGCGAGCCCGACCACGTATCGGGCAGAGCGCGTGGACGACGACCTTGAGCTTTCGCGTGCCCTCTTCAGGGCGTGTCGGGCGCTGACGTCGATCCGCGAGGCCCGGGAACCAACACGCTGACGCGATCCCGCGGCATCGTGGGAGCTACGCGGACTGGCGAACGAGATCGGCCTCCGCTCTCACCGGAGTGGTGAGCGCAAACTCGCCGGGAATCGGGAGTCGCTTCAGCACTGCACTCTGGAGCCTCAAGTAGCCCTTCGCGGCGCGCTGGCAATTCTCGGCGAGCCACTTCTGGGCCGGCGCCGAGTTGAGGTACGTGCAGAGATCGTCGGCGACATCGGCGGTTGTCGGGACGGCGAAATAGACGGAATGCCGAGGCACGATCCGCCTGCTTGTGTCGACGGCAAAGTGTGGCTGGGCTCCGATGTCCTTGCAGAGCAGCTTCACCTTCCGGATTTCGCGCATCGGCGGCGTTTCGTGAAAAGCATACCATGGCTTTGTTGCCACGCATGTACGCGCCAGGAGCTTGGTTCGCCGCTCCGGTTCACGGAGGTACAGGAGCAGCGCACCGAGTTCGGACTGCTCGAGTAGCCGGCCGTTGTTGTCGTACGGCATGAGAATCTTGTGGGTCGGCCTTGGCACATCGGCGTAGGCCATCTGCCGACCGGACACCGTGTCGCGCGCGAATGATGCCAGCTCCCGCGGCACCTGATCTCGCGGTACAACGAAGACCGAGTCGGCGCCGGTTGCCACGCCACAGCTGATCCGCGTGCAGATGTCCGCGAGCGTCGGCCCGCTCCGCCGCTGGCGCCCCCCCATCACGGCCGGCAGCCAGGAATCGCCATTGGAAGGAACCCGCACGTCGCGCTCGATGCCATCGCGCAGGCGAACCTGCATCCAGCCCGTCGGCCTCGAGTGCTCGATCGTCGTAATGATCGGATAGGTAACCAATCCCTCGAACGAATCCTCAGGAGCGAAGTACAGTTCCTGAACGTCGAACGTCCGGAGCAGCCGCCGCGTGGCCGCCGCGGCGTCGACGTAAAGGTATTTCTCCGGGGTAATGAAGACCAGCCGGCCTTGCGGGGCGAGTACACCGAGTGCCTGCTCAAGGAAGAGCGTGTACAGGTCGAACCGTCCGGTTGCCGTCTCATAGTCGCGCCGATACCGGCTGCGTTCGCTCGATGACAACCCGGTGATGGCCACGTAGGGTGGGTTGCCGATGATGAAGTCGAAGCGATCGGAAAGCGGTCGCAAGAAGTCGGCCGTCCGGATTTCCACTTTGTCGACGCCTGCAAACCGGCGCCGCGCCTCCGCCGCCCGCCCGCTGTGCTGCTCGATGCCGACGATCGACGGCACGTCGCGCTCATGCGCTTCGCACCACCGCATGACACCCGCGATGAACTCGCCCGTGCCGCATCCCGGGTCCAGGAGGCGATCACGCGGGACAGGCGCACGGCGCGAGAACAGCTTCGCGACCATGAGATCCACTAAGGCGGGAGGCGTGAGCGCGAAACCCTTCACGGATTCGTCGGAAGGTGCAGGAAACAAGGGGAGGCCAGACATACCGGCAAACTGTCCCGGGCGAGCTGCCGGAGTGTCATCAAATTACTGCAAACACCTCAGAAATTGATGGTCGCGCAAGGGAATCAGTCTCGCGACCGGCCTCGAATGCGGATCTGGGGGCCGGGCCGCGCGGGTCGGTGCGGGAGGTCGTTGGAGTGGCGGGACGTGAGTGGCGCGTGGCAATGCTGCATGCGGCCGAACCAGGCACCTGTAGACGACAATCACGTCGATTCGGCGAGGCGACTTTCGGCGGTTTGTGTCTGCAGCGCTCCTCACCCATCCCGCAGGGCGGTCACCGGATCGACGCGGAGGGCGCCGCGGCCTGCCAGCCAGCACGCCGCCGTCGCAATTCCCGCGAGGAGCGCGGCAACACCGACGAATGTCGCGGGGTCGGTGGCCGTGACCCCGAAGAGGAAGCTTGAAAGCACGCGTGTGAACGCGAGCGAGCCGATCACGCCGAACGCGATGCCGAGCGCGGGCGTGCGGAGGCCCTGCCCGAGGATGAGTACCATCACCTGCGCGGGCGACGCCCCAAGCGCCAGGCGAACGCCGATTTCCCGCGTGCGCTCGGTGACGGCAAACCAGACGACGCCGAAGATTCCGATCGCCGCGAGAACGAGCGCGAGCAGCGCGAAGGCGGTGAAGAGCCACGTCTGCAATCGCCGCAGCGCGCTGAAGTCTCCGAGTTGGGCGTCGGCCGTGGAGATTGAGACCACCGTCGCACCGGGCAGCACCCGCATAACCGCGTCGCGCACCTGAGGCCCCAACGCCAGCGGATTGCCCGGCGCGCGGACAAGCAGGTCCACGCGACCATTGGCCGACGGAATCCATGGGCCGTACCACTCGGGGATCGGTCGGTGCTCGAGCCCCTCACGGTGCATGTCGCCGATGACGCCGACGATCTCGTACCAGTAGGTCTTGCCGGTAGGCTCGACGCAGAAACGCTTCCCCACCGGATCCTGGCCTGAGAAGAACTCCTTCGCGAACGCCGCGTTGACCACGACCGGCTCGGCCACCGCCTGCCGCTCCTTCTCGGCGAGCGAGAGCGCCGTGTTCACGGGGGTGTACAGGGCGCGCAGCTTCTGCTCAGCGTCGGCCGTGGTCAGCAGCCGCCCGGCGCGGACGGGGACGCGCAGCGTCGAGAAGAATCCCGCATCAGCCGTACCATCCGTGAGTTCGCCAGCACCCGTCTCTTCAATCCGGCCGGGAATCGTGATGGCGGTGTTCCCGGCGCCGATGCGATACAAATCGTCAACGAAGCCAACATCAGTGACTCCGGGAATCGCGCGCACACGCTCGCCGACAGCCGTCGCAAGTGTCAGCCGCGCCCGCCCGCGCAGCTGGCCGACCGGCGAGCCCTCGGCGCGCTCGGCCGCCGTTGGTGGGGATTCGGGCGGGAACTCCACGCGGACCGTCAGCACGCCGTCCGGGTCGAACCCGGGGTTGACGTTCTGCACCGCGACCAGGCTTCGGACGAGCAGCCCCGCGCCGGTGAGCAGCACAAGCGCGAGCGCACACTCGGCTCCCACCAACCAGTCACGATGCGTCCGCGTGCCACGGGGTCCGACGGTGCGCGCCGCGCCGGAAAGCGACTCGCGTGCGTCGACGCCGGAGAAGCGCAGCGCCGGCGCGATGCCGAACACGATGCCCGCAACGACGGACGTGCCCGCCGCGAACACCAGCACGCGCCAGTCGACGGCCATTTCGTCGATGCGCGGCACGTACGCCGCCGCCGAAACCCCGAGCAACCGCGAACCCCACACGGCGACCAACGCGCCGAGCGCGCCCCCGGCGAGCGAAAGGACCAGGCTCTCGACGATCAACTGCCGCGCCACCCGGATGCGGGCGGCGCCGAGCGCTCGCCGGAGGACCAGTTCTTGCTGGCGGGCGGAGCCCCGGGCGAGCAGCAGGTTGGCGACGTTCGCGCAGGCGATGAGCAGTACGACACCCACGGCGCCGAGCAGGACCCAGAGCGTGGCGCGCACGTTCTGGCCCACGATGACATCACGGATGGGTGTGAGCGTGACGCCGAACCCGGGGAAGTCCGGCACCGAACTCTGGTACGTCGCGGCGAGACGCTCGCCGATGCGCGTGAACTCGGCGTGCGCATCGTCGACGGACGTCCCGTCGGCAAGGCGGCCGACGGCGGTCCATCGCCTGGCCCACGACGGAAAGCGTTCCACGCTCTCGCGCTCGAAGCGCCACCAGGTGGTGGCGGGCGTCCAGATCTCCGTGAGGCGGTCGGGAAAGTAGAACCCTTCGGGCATCACGCCGACGATGGTGAGTGCGGACGCGCCGCCCTTCGCCGCGTCGTCGAGCGTGATGGTTCGCCCTAGCACGGCAGCGGTGCCGTGCAGCTCTCGCTGCCAGAAGCCGAAGCTGATCACGGCGACCGCCGCGCGTTGCGACTCGTCGGCCGCGGAAATCACCCGCCCGCGGAGCGGCGCAACACCGAGGAGCGGGAAGAGGTTGGCGGAGATGAGCGCCGAGCGGGAGCGGCCGCGATCACCACCCGGATCCGTCGGGAGGATCGTGACGCGTTGTGTGGCGAAGTACGCGATGCTGCCGACGGTGCGGCTCGCATTGCTCCAGTCGGCGATAGTGCGCCACGCGGTCGGCTCGCGGTGCAGCGCGCGGCGCACGTCGTCGGTCTGAAGGAGCGTCAGTCGGTCCGCGTCGCGCCAGGGCAATGGGCGGAGGACGACGGCGTCCACCACGGAGAAGACCGCGGTATTCGCGCCGACGCCGAGTGCGATGGTGAGGATCGCTGCTGTGGTGAGCGCCAGGTTCCGTCGCATGCCGCGGACGCCGAACCGGACGTCCTGGACGAGCGACTCGATGGCAGTCTCCCAGCCGCCTGAAAGGGCCCGCTCGCGTACCGCCGTGCCGCTCCCGACACGGGCTCGCGCTGCGCGCGCCGCGTCGGCGGGTGGCATGCCGGCCCGGATGTTCGCGCGCGTGGCCTCGTCGACGAAGAGCGCGATCTCGTCGTCCAGCTCGCGCGAGACCGCCTCTTTATGGAAGAGGGCCCGGAGCCCGGCGCGGAGCGATCGGAAGGGTGGCATGGCGGTCTCCGTCGGTCAGGCTTCGAGGAGGCGGGCAATGGCCGCCGCGCGAGCCATCCAGTCGTCCGTCTCGAGCTTCAGTTCCTTCCGGCCGGCGCGGGTGATCGAGTAGTACTTCGCTCGGCGGTTGCTCTCGGAGGTTCGCCATTCGGGCTCGATCAGCCCCGCACGCTCCATGCGCTGGAAGGCGAGGAGAAGAGAGCCGGGGTTCACCCGAAAGACGCCGCGGGAGATCTGCTCTATCCGTTGCGCTACTCCGAATCCGTGCATTGGCTCGAGTGCAAGCGAGCGGAGGATGAGGAGGTCGAGGGTACCGGGGACGAGGTCGGTGGATCGGGGCATGGGGCAGCCGAGCGCGGCCGTGTCTGTTTGTTCCTCTTGGACACCAAGATGTGTCAGACGGTTGCCGGGGCAAGCCGCGGGCGCCGTCACGGGCTGACGAAAGAGGCGCTACAGCGGGCCCGGCTGGGAGGCAGTGACGGGAGACGAGCCGATCCCGTCCGACAAGTTTCCGCTCGGCGCCCACGCGATGATCCGCCCCGAGTCCAGGTCGATTGTGATCACGCCGTTCTGGCCCTGCAGGTCGGCGATCTTGCGTTTGCCCTTGGTTCCAACCGACACCACTTGCCAGAGGCGCTGGTCACCCTTTCCGGTGGAGCCGCGCGGCGGAAGCACGCGTACCTTGTCGCCTTTCCGCACCGGGCGGAGCGGCAGCTCCACTGCTTCCGGGCGGTGGCGCTCGAAATTGAGGCCGAACGGCAGGCGCGACGACAGTGCCTTGAATTCACGCTCAAGGTCCGCGCCGAGCTGAGGGTCCTTGGCTTTGGCCCCTGCAATCAGGTCAGTGAGTCGAGACACGAATCCTCAGCGTTTCGCCGGCTTGGCCGCGGTAACCGACGCGCGCGCTTTGGCTCCCGCGCGCATCGGGAATGACAGGTCTCCGGGCTTGTCCATGGTGAGCAGCCGCATCAGTCTCGGATTGATGAACAGCTTTTCGCGTCCAACCTTGACCTCACGCAAGACACCCATGCTGGCGAGCTGCTTCAAGTACACCGCTGCCGTCTGGCGCTCGGCAATTCCCGCCTCGACCACGTTCCTGATCCGACAGTAGGGCTGGACGAAAATCAGTTCGACCAGGTCCCGGTTGTATGCTCCGAGCCCCTCGGCCTTCACATATTCTGCCGTCTCCTGCATCAGCTTACGGATCGCGTGAATGCGTTCGGTCGTCCATTTCGCGGTCTCGGCGATGGCTCGCAGCATGAACAGAATCCAGTCCTCCCACGCGTCGCGCGTCGTGACTGCCAGCAGCAGGCCGTAGTAGTCGGCTTTGTTACCGATGATTGCGCGACTCAAATACAACACCGGAAGCTCCAGCAGCTCCTGCTCGACGAGAAACAAGAGGTTGATGATCCGCCCCGTACGCCCGTTGCCGTCCGTGAAGGGATGGATCGCCTCGAACTGGTAGTGCGCGACGGCCATCCGGATCAACGGATCGATCTCCTCAGTATCGTGAAGGAATCGTTCCCAGTTTGCGAGGAGGCTTCGGAGGTGCGGTTCTCCGTCCGGCGGCGTGTACACCACCTTGCCCGTCGCCTGGTTCACGAGCGCCGTCCCGGGCACACGCCGGATGTCCAGGTTCACGCCGAGCAGCGTGCGGCAGACTTCCACCGCGGTTGCGGTCGTCAACGGACGCTTGCCGAGCATCTCCACGCCACGTCGCAACGCGGTCCGGTAGCGCAACGCTTCCTTCGTGGCGGAGTCCGCGAGGCTTTCGCGGTCGGGCTGGGCGTACCGGAAGAGCTGGTCTGTCGTCGTGACGATGTTCTCGATTTCGGAGCTCGCCTGCGCTTCGAGCAAGGGAATCGTGTTGATCAGGACGTCCTGATTCGGCAGCAGGCGCTCGGCCTGTTTCAGCTCGGCGACGGCGGCGCGAGCTTCGATGCAGGCCTTGAGGACGGCTCGGCTCTCCAGGTCTGCGCGCGGTGGCAGCGGAGGCAGCTGGTTGTACGCCTTGGCCGGGTTGAAGCGTACGGTGTGCGGGATCGGGCCTCTCCGGTCGACAGGTCTGGACCACCTGTCTACGTGATCGACAGGTCGGCGCAACGTGTCGAAATACTAGCCATCTTTCGACACATGCGCCAGCCCGCCCGGGCAGCAATCAGGACTGGCAAGCTGGAAATGGGGTAGTCAACTCCTGCTCATACCCCATTTCTGATTGAGAGCGCCGTTCCCAGGAGTTCGGTGCTGTCCTTCTTTTTGGATACTCAACGCCGGCGAATAGCCGATCCCGTCCGACCAGTTCCCGCTCGGCGCCCACGCGACGATCCGTCCCGTCACGAGGTCGATCGTGATCACGCGGTTCCGGCCTTGCAGGGTGACGAACGCCCAGCGGCTGTCGCGCGAGATGGCCACGCCCTCGGGCGCCGGCGACCCCTTCACCTCGGCGCTCTCGAGCACCGAGTCGGCCGGGACGGCGATCGTGAACTTCGCGGCGCGCGTGCGCGCGTCGAACACGCGCACCTCGGCGCGCACTGGGTCCGTGACGACGCCGTCGGCGTTGCTCCCCGCCCAGGCGAACCGCCCGTCGTGCGAGAGCGCGACGCCCTCCGGCTGCCGCCCCACGGGGATGAGCCGCGTGGAGTCCGCGCGCGTGGCGCTGACCACGGCGAGCGAGTTGTCGCGCAAGTTGCCGGTGACGATGCGGCCGCCGTCGGCCGTGGCGCCGAGCATGTGCGGCGTGCGGCCGCCTGTGGGGATGGTGCGGACGATGGCGCCCGTGCGGACGTCGATCATCGCGATCGCTCCCGCCCCCTCGGCGGTGACGACCGCGAGCGTGTCGCCCGTGAGGAATGCTGCCGTGTGGGCGCTGGAGCGCGTTGTCACCGGTGCCGGAAGGAATCGTGCGCGCCACGCGGGCTTGGGCGATGTCGATGACGGTGAGCGAGCTGCCCGGCGCGCCGCGCACGCCGTAGTTGCTGACGAGGGCCCAGCGGCCGTCGTGCGAGATGGCGACTTCGTGCGGGCCGGCGCCGGTGCCGAGCGTGGCCACGGGCCGGCCCGACGCGGCGTCGATCAGCGTGGCGCTGCTGTCGGTCATGTTGTTGACGACTAGCGTGTCGCGGGGAAGCTGCGCCCGGGCAAACATGAATTGGCAGGACGGCCGCAATGAGTGGAAAGGCAAAGCGCATTCTATTGACGATGCGTTTTGAACAATTGTGCTCTTGATTGGCGTCACCTATGACGGCGACGCACCACTCGGCGTTCAGCGAAACCGGCGTCTACGTCTCAAGCGTGATTCCGACCTGCGATGCAACGGCGGAATAGAGGTCGATCGATACTGAGGGCGCGTCGATAGACACCACTAGCGAGTAAGGAGCCAGACGGCTGTGACGTCCGAGACGTGGGCGCGTCTTCCACCAGCCCGTGGCCGGATATACTCCGATAATACCTCGACTGGCTAAGTCCGCAGCCGTACCGCGCCAAATGTCGGTATGAATGGAGCCCCGGTGGCGCCCACTCTTGCCAACGAGCCAACCGGAGTCGTCTCCTCCCGGTGCCGACTCTGATTCGTCCGAACGCGCAGACGCATTTACTCGTTGCCGAAATCCGTCGAGACTCTCATCCGCCCGCTTTACGTCGAACCTCAGGGCGTGCGACTGGTAGCTGTATCGAGACCTGCCTCGCGAAGACGGATTCGGTTCCACGAAGTACGAGAGGGTGACCCGAAGCTCGACCTGCTCTTGGCCGAGCGACTCGAGTTCCTCTAAGGGCCAAGGCAACTCATGGAGGTGCATCTCATTCAACCGGACGTCGGCCCCGTGCTTTGCAAACGGCTGGATGCGTTGCTCAGAAATCAGCGTAAGAGAGTTGGCTGCGCTCCACAGTGCCCGCTCGAGATTCGGAACGCCGTAGCCACAGTGACGCACGAGTGAGATGTAGTGAGACTTGTTAGCGGTCCCTTCCGACGGCAAGAACATTGCAGTCATAGCGGGCGTCCATCGCGCTGAGTGCACCAAGAGTGCGCGGATAGTTTCGGGGCGGAATTCAGGGTACGCGACGGCCAGCTCCGCGGCCATTCGGGCCGCTAGCGCAGTGCTCGCGCTCGTTTCGCACGAGGTGGTAAACAAACGTTGATACGGCCGATGGTAGGTGGTGAGTAGGCTGAGACTTGGCATCGTATAGGTGCCGAGCGAATCGCGACCGGCGTTTCCACCCTCGAGAAGTATGTCCGGTTTGAGAGGCCACTCAGGGTCCCATGTGGCTGAGGTTGTCGAAAAAGGACTCAAACCTCCGGCCGTTGCAAGCGGAGAGAGTGTCGCGGATGACTCTTCATCGATCGTCGTAAGCTCGGTCGACGATCCAACCGTGATTGCATTCCAAGCTTGGCCGGGATCGTGGATTGAATCAGTGGTGTTGCTGTGAGGGTAGTCCCCGCGCTCCGCGACGTCTGCATTCCCGGCCGAAGTAAGGATCAGGCGAGGCGCCTCGCCGTCGCCATCAGCGTCTGAAGCTGCGCCGTCCACCGCAGACGACCAAGCCGACGGTCGACCGCGGTCGCGATTGTCTCGAGCGCTCACCGCCATTCCAAACACGCGTTTGCGAAACGGGTGCGCGACTTCCGGTCGCGAAATCGCCTCCAACGTGAGGTATGCGTGGTGCAGAGGGTCTGTGCCTGTATCTCCGTCGCGCGGAAGCAACTTTACGGACTCGAGCCGATGCCCAACATCGACCCGAGCGTTGTTCGCGGCGACCTGCGAGAGATCACCAAATAGCGCCAACCCGGCCATTTCCGTGCCGTGCCCCGCATCGTCACCAACACCCCAAGCGGGGTCTACCGTGTGGGTATCGCCGGTATCTAGAGATTCCGAAATGAGTGGGTGTCCCGATGCAATGCCCGTGTCGAGCAGGCATACGAATGGGGTATTGGCAGACGGAGGCGCAAACCTGACGCGGGCGAGAATGTCATCAACCCACGCACTCTGCTCGCTGACAGTAGATCTGTCAAAAAAGGCGGCTGTTTCCTTCGCTCTCCGCAGCTCTGCCAAACAGGTCAACATCTCCGGAGCCTGCTTTAGTTGCTCGACGGTCGCCCGAAAAAGGACAACGCATCTCTCGGGAAATAGGACGGTACCGGGAGAAACGCGAATTTCACGTTCTACGGCATGCTGCCGGAATCGCGCATCGGGATGGCCGTCGCTATCCAGCACGGGCAACCATGCTTCCCACCAGATCGGCGCTGTCGCGACTTGCGGAAACGCGTCTCGCGAGTCGGTCCAAAGGGCGTCAATACTTCCCGCCCGAATCGACTCAATCGTCTCTACAAGCCGCCAGTGGTCCAGAGACTTCCCAGTGCGTCCAATACGCGCGTTGAGGTAGTCCGAGAGCATGCGTTCGAAATGTGCGAGCTTGCCAAGGGGAACAAAGACGGTGGCCTTGGTGCGATCGCCGTCACGTCGAACGTTTAGTAGCTCAATCCCTTGGTTTTCTCTCGATAGGCTCTCAAATGCCAGCTCGACCCCTGCAAAGCCATCGAATTGGAGGTGTATTCCGTCGACGTTGTTTGCATCGGTTGCCGGCCGTGCCCACTCGACCGCCGATGCAAACTGCCTCATAAGCGACTGTCCGTGCGTGGCGCGGTTGCGGCGCGGAATACCGGGGGTGCTTCCGCCTCCCGGCGATCGAAAGCCCTCGCTTGATGGCGAGCCATTCAGGATCAGATGTCGTCGATTACGAGCAGCCTCGGCGTCGCCTGGCGATGTCATCGGCGCTTCTTTAGCCGTCCTGCAATGTCTTGACGCTCACCCAGAGCTGCCTCTAGAGACGTGCGGGTAACCCCCATGTCGCCCGAGATGAGGCTGGCCTTTTGCACATCTTCAACCGCTCTGGCAATCTCTGAATAGCTTAGGCCGCGGGCGAGCGACGCCAAGGACGACCACCCAGCGCGGGTGTTCACGACAAGGCCCGATCGAGCTCGAAGCAGCTCGACTATCTGGCTCCGGGATGGCAATGAATAATGCAAGACATCGTCAAAGCGTCGAAGCAACGCGTAGTCGAGGATCTCGGGGTGGTTTGTAGCCGCAATGATGAGTCCGTGCGACTGGTCCTGCTCAATCATTTGCAGAAAGCTATTAAGCACGCGCCGGATTTCGCCGACGTCATTTGTCAGGCCGCGCTGTGATCCGATCGCATCGAACTCGTCGAAGAAATAGACCCCTCGTGTGTGCCCGGTGGCGTCAAATATCTGCCGGAGTTTGGCTGCGGTCTCGCCGAGGAACTTAGTAAGAAGGCCGTCAAGTCGAACTTGGAACAACGGCATTCCGAGCTCGCCGGCCAGAGCGGAGGCTGTCATCGTCTTGCCAGTGCCCGGTGCACCAACGAGCAGTAGCTTGCGACGTGGCGCGAGGCCGTGTTCAAGGATTCGACCGGCGTGGCGCTGCTCGCGAATGACCCGCCCGAGCTGCTCACGTAGCTTCGTAGGCAACACCATGTCGGCAAAGCGCGTCTTCGGGTACGACACGGACAACAGCGACGAGAGTTCGCCACGCGGGCGTGCAATCGGCACCGCCGCACTTGCTCCGGCTAGGGCCTTCGACTTGCCCGCGTCAATCAGCGAGCGGAGTTCCTCCGCGAGGTCTCCGTGCCCAAGCCGTGCTTCGTGAGCAGCGGCTTGCATCGCCACCGAGTAGAAGCGGCGTTCGTCGCCCTCAAGGTACGATTCGACGAGGGCCTTCAAGTGCTTAGCGTTGGCCACGGTTATTCCCAGTCAGCGGAAGAAGCAAGGCTCGGGCCCTGCCCATTCTCGTTACCGATATTCTGCCATAAGCTCTTGGAGAGCGCCACTCCCAGGGCACAGCTCCGCAAACGGCAGCTCCACGAGCGGCTTCGCCACCGTCTTGTTGAGCGTGTGCATCTCCTGGCCGTGCTCGTCCACGTAGAGCAGCCCCGTAGCCACCTCGCCCCGCTCAATGCACGCCCGCACATGTGAGGCGGCGGCGCCGCGGTCGCGCGGGTTGTAGTCCGCGTCGGTCTTCCGGAACCGGAGCACGCTGCCGTCGTGCATGGTCACGCTGGTCACGCCGGCGCTGGCGCCCTGGTCCGCCGTGATCTCGCGCTTGAGCGGCACGAAGTCCACGGGCGCGAGGTCCACCTCGTGCTCCCGCGTGAACTTGTAGCTCTTGGTGCTGCCCTCGTGATCGTTGAAGCTCACGCAGGGGCTGATCACGTCGATGAGCGCGAACCCGTTGTGCTTGAGGCCGGCCTTCAAGATGGGCACGAGGTGGGCCTTGTCGCCCGAGAACGACCGCGCCACGAAGGTGCACCCGAGCGAGAGCGCGAGGAGCACGGGATCAATGGGCTTCTGGTCGTTGGCCTCGCCCTTCTTCGACGTGCTGCCGACGTCGGCGCTGGCCGAGAACTGGCCCTTGGTGAGCCCGTACACGCCGTTGTTCTCGATGAGGTAGAGCATCTGCACGTTGCGCCGGATGGCGTGGCAGAGCTGGCCAAGCCCGATCGACAGCGAGTCACCGTCGCCGCTGATGCCGATGTACATCAAGTCGCGATTCGCCGCGTTCGCGCCGCTCGTGAGGCTGGGCATCCGCCCGTGCACGCTGTTGAACCCGTGCGACTGCTTCATGAAGTACGCCGTGGTCTTCGACGAGCAGCCGATGCCGCTCATCTTGGCCGCGCGGTGCGGCGGCACGTCGAGTTCCCAGAACGCCTGGATGAGCGCCGCAGTCACGGAATCGTGCCCGCAGCCGGCGCAGAGGGTGCTCATCGCCCCCTCGTAATCCCGCTTGGTGAACCCGATCTGGTTCTTGCGCAGACTCGGGTGCTTGACGGGCGGTTTCGCGATGCTGGTCATGACTCCTGCACTCCTGCCATCTGGGCCACCACGGCGTCCACCACCACCTTGGGGACGAGCGGCATGCCGGCGTAATCGAGGACGGAAATGAGCTTGCTCGGCGCGGTGGCGGTCTCGATCATCAGCATCGACCGCAGCTGCGCGTCGCGGTTCTGCTCCACCACGAACACGGTCTCGTGCGATTCGAGGAACTCGAGCACCTCGTCGCCGAACGGGAACCCGCGAATCCGGCAGTAGTCGCACGCGATGCCCTGCTTCGCCAGGCGGTCCACGGCCTCACGCACGGCGCCGTTGGTACTGCCCACCGCGATGATGCCGATGTCGGCGTCGCCCTTGCCGGCCTTCTGGATGACGGGCTTCGGCACGGCGTTCGCCGCCGTCCTGAGCTTCAGCGCCAGCCGCTCCATCACCGCCTGGTACTCGGCGGAATCCTCCGTGTACGCGGCGTTGAGGTTGTGGCCCGAGCCGCGCGTGAAGAATGCGCCCTTGCCGCCCGAGCCCGGCAGCGTGCGGCTCGGAATGCCGCCGCCGGTGTCCTGGTACCGGCCCCACTTGCCGAGCTTCTCCACGTCGGCGGCGGTGAGCACGGGGCCGCGGTCCGGGACGTACGAGTCGTCCCACGTGAGTTTCGGGATCATCCAGTCGTTCATCCCGATATCGAGGTCGGTCACCACGAACACGGGCGTCTGGAAGCGCTCGGCGAGGTCGAACGCCACCGGCGCCATCTCGAAGCATTCCTTGGGGTCGCTGGGATAGAGGCAGATGTGCTTGGTGTCGCCGTGCGATGCGTACGCGCACAGCATCAGGTCGCCCTGCTGCGTGCGCGTGGGCATGCCGGTGCTCGGCCCCACGCGCTGCACGTCCACGAATACCGCGGGCACCTCGGCGTAGTACGCGAGCCCGATGAACTCCGACATCAGGTCGATGCCCGGGCCGGCCGTGGAGGTGAATGCACGCGCGCCGGCCCAGTTGGCGCCGATCACCATGCCCGCGGCGCTCAGTTCGTCCTCGGCCTG
>JAYEKC010000651.1:0-7098 GCA_034716715.1 Gemmatimonadota bacterium
GGGGGCGGGGGGGGGGCGCGGGGCGGCGCCCCGCGCGCGCGGGCCCACCGCGGGCGCTGCGGGGGGGGGGGGCCGGGACGGCCTCGGAAGCGCGCTCATCGCGGCGGGAGCCCTCGGCCTCATCGTGACGCCGGCGCTGATGGGCCACGCGGTGGCGGACGAACGGAGCGTGACTCTCGCCGTGGCCCTGGACGCGACGCACGTGGCGGCGGCATCAGCGTGGCTGGGGGCGCTCGTGCCGCTCGCCCTGTTTGCCCGGGCAGGCGACGGCGCGGTGACGGCGGACCTCATCCGGGCGTTCCACCGGCTGGCGATGATCGCGGCCGGCGTCGTGGTGGCGACCGGCGTCGGCACGACGCTGCTGCGCGTGCCGGCGCTGGCCGAGATCCTGCACTCGAGGTACGGCGCGGTGCTGCTCGTGAAGGTGGCGTTGGTGGCCGTGGCGCTCGGGCTTGGCGCCGTGCACTTCCGGTCGGGCGAACGGGCGGCGGCCTCGGGCCGGCCGGTGTGGCGGAGCCTCATGGCCGAGGTGGCGGTGGCGGCGGCGATCGTGGTGGCGACGGCGTTGTTGACGGGGACGGAACCGCCTGCCCCCGGCTAGCGCGGACAGGGAATCGCTTCCCAGGTGGGCAGCGAAGCAGGGCGGAGCGCAGTACCACAGTCATCACGCGGGGGCAGCCCTACCACTCGATGTGCCGCCCCCGCCACTTGCGTTTTTCGCGCGGGAAATCGTGGCGGAAGTGGCCGCCGCGCGACTCCTTCCGCATGAGCGCGGCTCGGGCGATGAGGCGCGCGGTGTCGACCATGTTGAGCTCTTCCGTGGCGCCCGGGCTGAGCCGCTTGGCGATCTCGTCGAGCTGGCGCAGGCATGCCCGAAGCCCCTTCGCCGTGCGGTCGATGCCGGCGTGCTCCCACATCACCACGCGAATGGCGTCGGCGGCCACCTGGGCCGCGCCGCGGTCGCGGAGGGCCGGCACCGCCCAGGCCTCGCGGCGGCCAAGCCGCGGCAGCTTGGGCATGGCCACCATGTCGCGCGCCACGCGCTCGGCGAACACGAGCCCTTCGAGGAGCGAGTTGGAGGCGAGCCGGTTGGCGCCGTGCACGCCGGTGCGGCTCACCTCGCCGCACGCGTAGAGCCGCTCGAGCGAGGAGCGGCCCGCAAGGTCGGTGACGATCCCGCCCATCATGTAGTGCGCGGCGGGCGTCACGGGGATGCGGTCCTTGCGCGGGTCGATGCCGCGCGCGAGGCAGATGCGCAGGATGCCGGGGAACCGGCGGGCGAAGGTGCGCGAGAGCTTGCGGGCGTCGAGCCACACGCGCGACCCGCCCTGCATCTCGCGGAAGATCTCGCGCGCCACGACGTCGCGCGGCGCCAGCTCGGCGAGGCGGTGGCGCTGCGTCATGAAGCGCTGCCCGCGGTCGTTCACGAGCACCGCTCCCTCGCCGCGCACGGCCTCCGAGATGAGCGACAGGGGCGTTTCCGGGGTGTCGAGCGCGGTGGGGTG
The DNA here is from genome assembly GCA_034716715.1 of Gemmatimonadota bacterium. Taxonomy (GTDB): domain Bacteria; phylum Gemmatimonadota; class Gemmatimonadetes; order Gemmatimonadales; family Gemmatimonadaceae; genus Fen-1231. The sequence continues at coordinate 1,506 of JAYEKC010000651.1, forward strand.
GAACTGCACGAACTCCATGTCGGCGATGCGCACCCCCGCGCGGTGGGCGATGGCGTAGCCGTCGCCGGTGGCGACCTGCGGATTGGTCGTGTAGCGGTACACCTGGCCGCAGCCGCCGGTGGCCAGCACGGTGGCGTCGGCGATGATCTCGACGGCCCGGCCCGCCCGGCTGGCCTTCACGCCGATGCACCGCCCGCCCGCGACAATGAGGTCGAGCACGCGCGTGCGCTCGAGGACGGTGATGGCACCGGAGTCGCGCACGCGCGAGATGAGGGTGCGCGCCACCTCGGCGCCGGTCTGGTCGCCCTGCGCGTGCACGATGCGGTTGCGCGAGTGCGCGGCCTCGCGCGAGAGCGAAAACCGCCCGTCGGGATTCGTGTCGAACCGCGCGCCGATGGACGCCAGGTCGCGCACGCGCTGCGGGCCCTCGGCCACGAGCACCTCGACCGCCGCCGCGTCGCAGAGGGCGGCGCCCGCGGCAAGCGTGTCCTGCCGGTGCAGCTCCGGGGAGTCGCCGGCGCCGAGGGCGGCTGCGATGCCGCCCTGCGCGTAGGCCGTGGCGCTGTCGAAGAGGGAGCGCTTGGTGAGCACCACCACGCCGCCGCTCTCCGACGCACGCCAGGCGGTGTGCAGGCCGGCGACGCCGGAGCCCACGACGAGGAACCGGGTGCGGATGCGCTCCATCGCCGTCAGACCCGGCGCTCGTCGCGTTCGGCCCAGCGGAAGAACAGGATGCCGGAGCCGACGACGATGATGAAGAACACGCCGAGCTCCATGATGCCCCCCGCGAGCTGCTGGTCGGCGCGCGGCGGAATCGGGAGGATGGGCGGCGCCAGCTCGTAGATGCCGTACAGGGGATGCTCGGCCGCGAGCATCACCATCCCGATCACCGTGTGGAAAAGGGTGCCAATGAGGAGGTAGAGGATCTTGAGCGGCACGCCGAAATGGCGCCACGACGGTGCCGGCATGATCACCGGCCACCAGAACGCCACGCCCGCGACGAACCACGACGCGTCGATCAGGAACGCGCCGCCGCCGGTGGGCATGAGGCCATCCACGACCGACGGCACGTGCGTGGCGGCCACGACGGCGTTGAACAGGATCGCCGCCACGAGCGGGTGCAGGAGCAGCCGCACCGGCCCCGGGATGGGCCGCACGCCGTGGCGCGCGTCGAACGCCTCCCGCAGGCCGACGAGGATCAGCGGCGCGGCCAGCATCGTCTCGATCACGAACTGCAGCGCGTGCGCCGACGTGAGGTACCCCGCCGCGATGGGCCCCAGTGGCCAGTCGAGCGAGAGCCAGAGCAGGATGACGCCCGACACGAACGCGGCGCGTGGGCCGGCCTTCGCGACGCGCCACGCACCGGCCCCGACGAGCCAGCGCGACGCGAGCACCACGGCCGCGACGAAGAGCCAGACGCCCGGGTACGCGCGCCAGGCCCACGTCCACTGTTCGCCCGTGGCGGTGCACCACCATTGCATGGGCTGCGCCTACCGTGCCGCCGTGGCGGTGTCCACGTCGGCGTAGGTGATGACCGTCGCGGTGACGGACACGGGTGCGCCGCGCGCGAGCCGGATGACGACCGGGATGCGGTCGCCGCGCGTCACGCGGCGGCGGAGCGGGCCGATCACCCCGTGGTAGCCGCCGGGCGCGAAGCGCACGACGCCGCCGGCCGGCACGGCAACGCCCTGGACGGCGTGCATCATCATCGTGCCGGTCTTCGCGTCGCCCATGGACATGTGAACCGACGCCGTCCCGAGGTCGCCAGCGTCGAGCCCGGTGATGGAGTCGGGCGCCGCGCCGTCATTCCGCGCGACGAGGTACAGGGCGGCGGGCGCATCGCCTGCCGGCGCGACCAGGTACACGCGGGTGAACGAGACGCCGGTGGTGCGGCCGGCCCGCGCGCCGCCACCCGCGGCGGCGGCACGGCCGCGGGCGCGGGCCAGCAGGTGCGGGATGTCGCGCTCCCAATCCGCCTGCCGGGTGCCGAACGGGAACATCACGTGCGCCGTGTCGTCGGCGGTGAACGCGAGCACCGGCGCCGCATGCGTGACGACCTCGCTGCCGGGTTGGCCCGGCGCGGCCGGCTGCACGATCGCCGGCGCGAAGCCAACGGCACGCTGCGCCGAGTCGAGCGCATCGCGCGTGCCCGTGAGGCCGATGAACGTGTGGTCGAAGGCGTCGAGCCACTTGCGGAGCGCCGGCAGCGAGTCGCGGTCCGGATCCACCGACACGAACACGACGTCGATCTTCATCCGGTCGCTCGGCGGCAGCTGGCGGAGCGCGGCGGCCAGGTTGGCCATGTGCACCGGGCAGACGTCCGGGCAGTTGGTGTAACCGAACTCCAGGAACGTGAGGCGGCCGGCGGTGTGCGCGCCAAAGTCGAACGGCGTGCCGTCGGTGGCCGTGAGGGTGAACGACGGCCGCGGCACCGCCACGTCCACCGCACCGGAGCCGGCGTCCACCACCCGGCCCCCTCCCTCGGCCCCGCAGCCGAGCGCGAGCGCCGCGCCGAGCGCCGCTCCGAGCGCGATGCCGGCGGCGAGCGATGACCGGCGGACGGCGCGTCGGCGATGGTCGGAAGGCATCCCCCGAAAGCTAGGGCTGTGACCGTTTGAAGTCACCCGGACAGGGAATCGCTGCCCACGTGGGCGACGGCGGTCTCGGCTCGTGTTGTTACATCAATCAAGAACGACGGATGACTCAGGTGCACAGGCACCGTCTTGACTCATCCTGCAGTTCTTGTTGGATGATCCACCAGAAGGCCGAGACAGCTCGGCCCGCGTGGGCAGCGAAGCAGGGCGGGACGCGGGACCACTCTTGTCACGCGGACGCAGCCCGGGTGGATGCTTGCGACCGGGTGGGCCGCGGGCGAAACTTTTCACCCTCGATGCGACGCATCTTCGTCCTGCTGGGCGTGCTTCTCGGCGTGCACGTGGCGCTCTCGTTCGTGCGCCCCCGCGGCGCGACGGCCGAGCCCGCGGGCGACGCCGTGAAGGTGGGCATCGTGTTCGACCTCGGCGGCCGCGGCGACAAGTCGTTCAACGACGGCGCGTACCTCGGCGCCGAGCGCGCCGAGCGCGACCTGGGTGTGCGGGCACGGTTCGTGGAACCCGGCGAGGGGTCGGACCGGGAAGCCGGCCTGCGCCTGCTCGCCGCCGAGGGGATGAACCTCGTGATCGGCGTCGGGTTCATCTTCACCGACGACCTGACGCAGCTGGCGCACGAATATCCCAACGTTGCGTTCGCCGGCGTGGACTACGCCGTGGCGGTGGATTCGGCGGGCAACCCGATCGCGCCGCCGAAGAACCTCGCCGCCCTCAAGTTCCGGGAGGAACAGGGATCGTTCCTGGTGGGCGCGCTCGCGGCGCTCGTGGGCAACTCGAAGAAGGTCGGGTTCGTGGGCGGGATGGATTCGCCGCTCATCCACAAGTTCGAGGCCGGCTACGCCGCGGGCGTGAAGGCGGTGTGCCCGGATTGCCAGGTGATCGCCCAGTACGCCGGCGTGACGCCCGAGGCGTTCCGCAACCCGGGCCGGGGCAAGGAGCTCGCGCTCTCGCAGTACCAGCAGGGCGTGAACGTCATCTACCACGCGTCCGGCTCGACGGGCCTCGGGGTGTTCGAGGCGGCACGGACGATGAAGAAGCTCGCGATCGGCGTGGATGCGGACCAGTACAACGAGGCACCGGGGTACGTGCTCTCGTCGATGGTGAAGCGGGTGGACAACGCCGTGTACGACGTGATCAAGCGCGTGAAGGAAGGCCAGTTCACGGGCGGCATCTACGAGTTCGGCCTCGCCGAGGACGGCGTGGGGTACGTGTACGACGAGCGCAACAAGGCCATGATCCCGGAGCCGGTGCGCGCCCGGCTCGAGCAGCTCAAGGCGGAGATCGTCGCCGGACGCATCAAGGTGCCGAGCAGCAAGTGACCGCAACGGCGTCGACTCCCGTACCGGCCGTGCGGATGACGGGCATCGCCAAGCGGTTCGGCGCGGTGCTGGCCAACCGCGACGCGAACATCGAGGTGGCGGCGGGCGAGATCCACGCCCTGGTGGGCGAGAATGGCGCGGGCAAGTCGACCCTGATGAAGATCCTGAGCGGGCTGCAGCCGCCGGACGCAGGCCGCGTGGAGGTGGGCGGCCGCGACGTGACGGGCTGGACCACGGCGCAGGCCATCGCCGCGGGCGTGGGCATGGTGCACCAGCATTTCATGCTCGTGCCGACGCTCACCGTGGCCGAGAACGTGGTGCTGGGCCGCGAGCCCGTGAGTGTGGGAACGTTCGACGCGGCCCGCGCCGCGCACGACGTGGAGGAACTGTCGAGGCAGAGCGGGCTCGTGGTGCACCCGGACCGGCTGGTGGCCGACCTGTCGGTGGGTGAGGCGCAGCGCGTGGAGATCCTCAAGACGCTGTACCGCGGCGCCCGCATCCTGCTGCTCGACGAGCCGACGGCGGTGCTGTCGCCGCCGGAAGTGGCCGAGCTGTGGGGCGTGCTGCGGCGGGTGCGCGACGCGGGAACGACGATCATCCTCATCACGCACAAGCTGGACGAGGTGATGAACGTCACCGATCGCGTCACGGTGATGCGCCAGGGCGCGACGGTGGCGCGGATGGCCACGCGCGAAACGACGCCGGAGGGAATCGCGCGGGCGATGGTGGGGCGGGACGTCCGGCTCGCACCACCACTGCCGGCGACGGACAACGGGCGACGGGCGACGGGTGACGGTCGGGTAGCCGGCCTCGACGTGCGCAGCCTGTCGGTCCGGGGCGCGCGCGTGGAGAGGGCCGTGAACGACGTCTCCTTCTCCGTCGCGCCGGGCGAGATCCTCGGCATCGCGGGCGTGGAAGGCAACGGCCAGACCGAGCTCCTCGAGGCCATCGCCGGCCTGCGGCCCGTGAGCGCGGGCGCCGTCCTGGTGGGCGGGCGCGACGTGACCCGCGATTCCGTGCGCGCGCGCGGCGACGCGGGACTCTCGCACATCCCCGAGGACCGCCACCACCGCGGGCTCATCCTCGAGTACTCCGTGGCCGACAACCTCATCCTCGGCCAGCAGCACCGCTTTTCGAGGGGCGCGTCGCTCGACCGCTCGGCGATCGCCGCCAACGCCGCGCAGCAGGCGGCGGCATTCGACATCCGCCCGGCCGACCCGTCGCTCGCCGTGCGCACGCTCTCGGGCGGCAACCAGCAGAAGGTCGTGATCGCGCGCGAGCTGTCGCGCGACTTCACGGCGCTCATCGCCGCGCAGCCCACCCGCGGCGTGGACGTGGGCGCGATCGAGTTCATCCACGAGGCGCTGCGCCGCGCCCGCGACGCGGGCAAGGCGATACTCCTCGTGTCGGCGGAACTGCGCGAGGTGCTCGACCTCTCCGATCGCGTGGCGGTGATGTACAGCGGCCGGCTGGTGGTGACGCTGCCGCGCGCGGAGGCGAGCGAGGACGTGCTCGGCCCGTACATGACCGGCGCGCGGAAGGCGGTGGCGGCGTGAGCCTCGCACCGCAGCGCCGCGCGGCCATCGAGGAGGCCGTCCTCTCGCCGCTGGTAGCGCTCGCGATCATCCTCGTGGCCGGCGACCTGCTGATCCTCGCGTACGGCGA
>JAYEKC010000652.1:0-7086 GCA_034716715.1 Gemmatimonadota bacterium
ACCCTCTGCTATCCAAAGTGCGCTCGCGGCTGCGTCGGGATTACGGTTTTTCACGCAACCCCAAACGGCGCTTCTCGGTAGAGTGCGTCTACTCCGACGAGCAGTTGGTGTATCCCGGCGCCGACGACAACGCGTCCGGCACGTGCGCGGTGCTCGCGATCGCCGCATGGCTCCAGGCGCACCCGCTGGGGCACTCGGTGATCGTCGCGCTGTTCGACGGCGAGGAGGGCGGGCTGCGCGGGTCGCGTGCATTCGTCGCGAGTCCGCCGGTGCCGCTCGACAGGATCGTGGCCAACGTGAACCTCGACATGGTGGGGCGCAACGTGAACCACGAGCTCTACGCCGCGGGCGCCACGCCGTGGCCGCGCATGCGGCCGCTGCTCGAGGCCACGGCGAAGGCGTCGGCCATCACGCTGAAGATGGGCCACGACTCCGGCGGCGGGCACGAGGACTGGACGAACCAGTCCGACCAGGGATCGTTCGAGACGAAGAAGATCCCGTGGGTCTATTTCGGCGTCGAAGATCACCCGGACTACCACAAGCCGACGGACTTTCCGGACCGCGTGATGCCGGGCTTCTTCTACCAGAACGCCGTGACCATCGCCGATTTCCTGCGCCGGCTCGACGCCGCGCGGTGACCGCGCCAGAATAGGGACGCGTCCCAAACCCACCGGGGGAGCAATGCCGAAGCGCAGCCGCCGCGAGTTCCTTGGCCTCACTGCCGCCGGCATGGCCGGCGCCGCCTTCAACCCCGCGTTCGCGGAAACGCGCCCGCGCGCAACGCCAGGATCGTTCGGGCACAGCCTGCAGGGCGCGCAGGGCGGCACTGACCCCGACCTCGTGGTGCTCAACGCCAGGGTGTACACGATGGACCCGTCGGCGCCGCGCGCCGAGGCGTTCGCCGTGAGCGGCGGCCGGTTCGCGGCGATCGGCGCCACGGCGCAGGTGCGCGGCCTCGTGGGCCGGCGCACGCAGGTGTACGACGCGAAGGGGATGACGGTGGTGCCGGGCTTCTGCGACTGCCACAACCACGCCGGCGGCGAGACCCTCCTGTACGAAGTGCTGGTGGGGAACCCGTTCGAGGTGGAGTTCGTCACCATCCAGAGCATCGTCGACAAGCTGAAGGCCAGGGCGCGCACCGTGCCGCCGGGCACCTGGGTGACGGGCTACTTCCACGACGATACCAAGCTCACGGACAAGCGGCCGCTCAACCGGCACGACCTCGACCAGGTGTCCACCGAGCATCCGGTGGCCGTGCAGCACCGCGGCGGGCACACGAGCTTCTACAACACGAAGGCGCTGGAGATGGCGGGCGTCACGCGCGACACGCCCAACCCGCCGGGCGGCACGTTCGACAAGGACGCGAGCGGCGACCTCAACGGCCGCGTCACCGACCGCGCGCGCAGCGTGTTCAACCGCGTGGGCACGCGGCCGCGCTACAGCGCCGCCGAACAGGACAAGCGCGAGCGCGACGGCATTGCCCACATCTCGAAGCAGTTCGTGCGCTACGGCCTCACCAGCGTGCACCACGAGGGGGGCGCCCTCGACGCCATCCAGGACGTGCGCGCGCGCGGCGAGCTGCTTCATCGCGTGAGCTACGAGGTGACCGGCCAGAGCCTCGAGGCGATGATCGCCAGCGGCATCCGCACCGGGTTCGGCGACGAGTGGATCAAGCTCGGCGCCACGAGCGAGCACACGGTGGACGGTTCGTTCTCCGAGCGCACCATGGCCCTCAGCGTGCCGTACCCCGGGCGGCAGGACGGCTACAAGGGCAACGTCACCGAAACGCAGAAGACGCTGGACGAGTGGGTGGAGCGCGTGCACCGCGCCGGCATCCAGGTGAACTGCCACGCCAACGGCGACGTGGCCATCGACATGTACCTCACCGCGTTCGAGCGGGCGCAGCAGGCGTTCCCGGTGCAGGACGCGCGGCCCAAGATCACGCACTGCACGCTCATCAACGACGACCTCATCCGCCGGATGAAGGCGCTCGGCGCCGTGCCGGCGATGTTCACCACGTACGCGTACTACAACACCGACAAGTTCCCGTTCTACGGCGAGGAGCTGATGAAGCGGTCCATGGCGTACCGGACCATGCTCGACGCCGGCATCTACGCGGCCGCGGGCAGCGACTTCTCGCCGGGGCCGTTCGCGCCGCTGATGGGCATCCAGGGGATGGTGACGCGCACGGGCTGGGACGGCACGTCGTGGGGCGTGAACCAGCGCGTGAGCGTGGACGAAGCCATCCGCATCAACAGTGCGAACGGCGCGTGGGCCTCGAAGGAGGAGAAGCTCAAGGGCACCATCACCGCCGGAAAGCTGGCCGACTACGTGGTGCTCGCCGACGACCCGCACACCGTGCCGCAGGAGAAGATCAAGGACATCCAGATCGTGCGCACCGTGGTGGGCGGGGGAACGGCATACCAGGCGTGACGCGCGCTCAATGCGTCAGCGCGTAGATCAGGTAGTTCACCCCAAGCTCGAACGCCTGGTTCGACTCGCTCACGGGCCGGAAGCCCATCGCCGAGAACTCCCAGTAGTTGGAGATGTCGGTGTTGAAGTCGATCATCACCAGCAGCCGCTTCCTGGGGTCGTTGTCCTGGAAGATGCCGCGGAAGATGGGCGGTCCGCGGTCGTAGTACTGGTGGATGACGTTGAACGACGGGACGTCGAAGAACGAGTGGAAGATCGGGTGCGTGATGGGCACGTCGATCGGCTCGAGGCCCGGCAGGATGCGGCCGAACTGCATCGCGAGGTTGGCCCAGCCGCCCGAGCCGCGGAAGTCGTCGCGCGAATCGTCCACGATGATGAACCCGCCCTTCAGCAGGTAGTCGTGGAGGACCTTCACCTGCCGGTCGGTGAGCTGGAGGTACCCGGCCTCCACCAGGTACGCCACCGGGAACTTGAAGAGCAGGGGATCCTCGATCTCGAGCGCCTCGCTTCCGTCGAGGTGCCCATGCAGCAGGCTCAGCTGCGCCGTGAGTCGCATGAGGTTCTGCTCGGCCGTGGGGTTCGTGTAGCCGAACCCGTGCGCCCACGACGGTTCGCCGCGGTAGTAGCAGTTGCCGGGGCCGCCCGCGTAGATGAGCCGCGCGAACGTGAAACGGCCGTCGTAGGCAAGGTTCCGGAACGGCGGGTTGGGGCAGCCGAGCGCGCCGTTGAGGAAGCTGCCCCCGCCGCCCGGAAAGCGGCCGCCGCGCTGGGCGTTCGCGCGTGCGGGCACGATGGTGAGCAGGAACGGCGCCGCCGCGGCTGCGACCGCGCGGAGGCGCGCCGCCCGCCATGCCGTTCGAACGGACCTGCGATTCACGTGCGGCACCCGGCACCCCCGATGGCACAACGCTATGGGCGGCGGGATTGACCGGGCGTTAACCCGGCGAACGGCGGTAGCGTAGGTTCAGGCATGACCGCCCACACCCACTACCTCTGGTTCAACACGAAGCAGCGGCAGGAGATCATCGACATCACCGACAAGGTGGCCGAGCAGCTCGCCGCGTCCGGCATCGCGGAGGGGTTCGCGCTCGTGTCGGCGATGCACATCTCGGCGTCCGTATTCGTCAACGACCACGAATCCGGGCTCTGGCACGACATCCTCCACTGGCTCGAGCACACCGTCGCCCCGTGGGACCCCGCCCGGTACCAGCACAACGACACCGGCGAGGACAACGCCGCCGCCCATCTTCGGTCGCTCACGATGGGCCACGAGGTGATCGTCCCGGTGACGAAGGCGAAGCTCGACCTCGGCCCGTGGCAGCGCGTGTTCTACGGCGAGTGGGACGGCCAGCGCCGGAAGCGCGTCGTGATCAAGATCATCGGCGAGTAGGCCTCAGGCCGCCGTCGACGCCAACCCCGGCGCCCGCGTGGTGCCCACCGAGTATCGGTACCCCGCGTAGATGAGCAACAGCCCGACGAACTCCGTGACATAGAGCACTTCGGTGTGCCCGAACCGCGTGGCGGTGCCACCGATGCCCGGCAGCAGCGCGCCCACGGCGATCAGGATGTTGCCGATCATCCGGTCGCGCGTCTCGCGCGACCTCGAATAGAACCACGCCGACTTGATCGCGCCGCCGATGAGGAACGCCGCCGCGTAGGTGTTGATGAACGGGCTGAACGCGCGCACCCAGCCCCACGCCAGCACCTTGCCCGTGAGGCGGAACGGCTCGACCAGCTCCGTATGGATGGGGCTGGCGATCACGCACGCCGACGCCACGACGATGGCCGTGACGAGGACCACCGACAGGATGTTGGCGGTGCGGCGCTGGAGGTGGAGGTACACCGCGCCCTGCGCGAGCGGCGCGCCGCCGAGCAACGCGCCGGTGATGTACCAGGCGCGGAACACGCCCGCGTGCCAGCCGAAGAGCGTCGTGGCCGACTCGGTGATCGTGCCCGCGGCGTACGTCAGCGCGCCGATCGCGAACCAGAGATGGTGCGGGCCGCCCCGCGCTCGCCACCGCCGGAACAGCTCGGTGGCGAACACGAGGGCGACGATCGTCGTCGCGATGGGGATGTAGCCGACGACCGGCGGCATCAGAAGGTCGTCGCCACGCCGAGGACGAAGCTGCGGCCAGGCTCGGGCCGGAAGAACGACGCGTTGGCGGCCTCGGCATACAACGCGTTGCCAAGGTTGTTCACGCCAAGGGTGATGTCCTGGCGGACGCCGCCGAGCTGCCAGGCGCGGATGCCCGCGCGGACGTTCTGCACGGTGAAGGCCGGCAGCACGTCGCCCACGGGGCTCGCACCCACGGCGATGTCCTTCTGCTCGCCGTTCCGGCGCACGGCGTACTCGCCCCACCAGCGGCCGCCGCTCGACGTCCAGCGGAGCGCGGCGTTCAGCTTGCTGGCGTACGAGTCGCCGATGGGCGAGTCGGGCGCGCTGATGTTCGTGGACTTCAGGGTCGAGTAGTTCGCCGTCAGCGAGAGGCCGTGGTCGAGGAGCAGTTCACCGCTCGCCTCCACGCCCGTGGCGCGCAGCCGGCCGACGTTCACGTTCTGGTACACCGGCAGGTTGCCGACCTTGTCCGAGGTCTTCGCGATGACGATGGCGTCGCGGATGTCGTTGCGGTACGCCGAGAACTCCGCCGTGACGCGGCCGGCGCGGTACTTCACGCCGCCATCGAGGTTGACGCTCTGTTCGGGGCGGAGATCGGGGGTGGCTTTCTGGTAGGCCGAGCCCTCGGGCGTGGGCCCGTCGAAATAGCGCTCGACGAGATTGGGTGAACGGAAGCCGCTGCCGAGCGTGGCGACCAGCGAGAAGTCGTCGGTCGCGCGCCACACGGCGTTGGCCGCGTACACGGCCGTGGAGGTGCTGTGGCTGCCGAGCACGTCGGTGCGGCCGGGCGTGGCCTTCGGCTCGCTGGCCGTAGACTGCCCACGCGTGCCGAGGATGAGCGAGAAGCGGTCGTTGAACCGGATGTCGCCCTGCACGAACGCGCCGTAGCTGGTGAGCGTTGCGTTGGGAATCTGGGGCCGGTTGCTGTACTGCGACTGGGGCGGGCCGAAGCCCACCACCGTGGTCTTGCTCGAATCCGTGCCCTTCGCGTCGTCGCTGTAGAGATCCGCGCCGTACGTGAAGATCACCCTCGACGTCGCCTTGGTGGCCTCGGCGCGGAACCCGCTCGTGCCGATGTTCGTGAAGTTCATCGTCGAGATGTCCACGCCCGCGCCCGGCGGCGTGCCCGGGCCGAACGGCGCGAAGATGTGCTGAGCGAGGTCGCGCTTGTTGCGCTGCGTGTACGCGGTGACGTCGATGCGGTCGGCCGCGGCCCAGCTCAGTGAGGCCGACTTGAAGCCGAGCGTGAACTTGCCGAACTCCTGGTGCGGGTAGCGGATCTCGATCGTCGTCGGGTTGGCGCCGATGTTGCCCGGCGGGATGTAGCCAAAGCCGGCGTCGTCGGCCGTGTACTGCTCGAACCGACCGAACAGCTGGTGGCCGGACGCGGCGGTCCAGCCAAGGGAGGCGGTCAGGTTGCGGTCGCGCACGCCGCTGTACTGCAGGGGCGTGTTGTTCAGGAGGTGCACCTTGCCGTAGGTGCCCGCGGGGGCTTCGTAGTCGCCGGCCACGCGGGCCGACCCGTCAATGGAATACGCGAACCCGCCGCTGGAGCCCGAAACGCCGGCCATCGCCTTGCTCAGCGCGCCCTGCGAGCCGTACTGGTAGCCCAGCCGCCCGCCCATGTGGTCCGTGCCGTTCGCGCGCGGCTGCCGCGTGATGAGGTTGATCACGCCGCCGATCGCGTCCGTCCCGTAGAGCACCGAGGCGGGACCGCGCACCACTTCCACGCGCGTGAGCTGCGTCGGGTCCACGAGCGCCGGGATCTCGCCGAAATCCTGTTGCCGGCGCGAGTTGTTGAGCCGAATGCCGTCCTCGAGGAGCAGGATCCGCTGGCCGCGCTGGCCGCGAATGGCGGGCCGGGCCTGGTTCACGCCCGTGCCGATCACGTCCACACCGGGTTCGTCGCGCAGGAGGTCGGCGGCGCTGTTGGGCATCTCGGCCCCGATCCGCCCCTGCGAAATCACGGTCACCGGTGCGGCCACGCGGAGCACGTCCGTCTCCACGCGCGTCGCCGTGATGGTCACGGCCCGCAGCGACGTCGTCGCGACGGTGGAGTCGGGCGCTGAAACGGGCGTCGCGGCGGGTCGCGACGCGGACGACGCCGGGCCGGCCTGCTGCGAAGTGGCAGCGGCAGGGAGGAGGAACATCGCGGCGATGGCCGCGAGGGAATGGCGGGGTATGGTGGGCACGGAGACGGCTCCGGTTGAAGTGGGCGCAGGATACGCGCTCACGGCCGCCGCAACCATTCGCGTGACTACCGAGCGAAGGGGTCGTACCTACGTAGTCCTACGGAATGGAATTCCCGACGGATAATTCAGGGAATCTTCCGGGTCAGGCCCTGCTCGATGGCCAGCCGGGTGAGGCCGGCGATGGTGCGCACGCTGAGCTTGCGCATCAACGAGTTGCGATGCGCCTCCACCGTCCGGACGCTGATGCCGAGCGTGGTCCCGATCTCGCGGCTCGTCTCGCCGTCGGCGATGTGGGTGAGGATCTCGAGCTCGCGCGGCGACAGGACGTCGGTGGCGCGCGGCGGG
>JAYEKC010000653.1:0-7063 GCA_034716715.1 Gemmatimonadota bacterium
CGTCGCACGCCGTCTTGACGCCCGGAACGCCAAGCTCCGCGACGATCACCTGCGCCAGCGGCTTCATCGCCGCCTGATGCTCGGCGGCCGCGGCAGCGTCACCACGCGCATGCGCGTCGAGCATCTGGAGGGAGAGGGCCGGGGCGAACAACGCCACGGCGAGGATGCCCCCGCGCGCGCCCGCCTCGAGGGCCGGCACGAACGTGCTGCCGTTGCCCGTGAGCACGGAAAAGCTGCCGCTCTGCGCCGCCAGGAACCCCTTCAACATGTCGATGTTGCCCGAGCTGTCCTTGATGCCCACCACGTTCGGGTGCTTCGCGAGCTCCGCGACCAGCTCGGCGGGCAGCGCGAAGTGCATGTACTTCGGGATGTTGTACAGCACCACCGGCAGGGGGCTCGCATCGGCCACGGCGCGGTAGTGGATGCGGAGCGCCTCCAGCGTCATGGCCGACGAGTAGTAGTGCGGCGCCACGACGAGCACGGCGTCGGCGCCGCCCGCCTTCGCGTCCTCGCAGCGCCGGATGGTCTGCCGCGTGGACTCGGCGCCCGTGCCCATCAGGAGGAGCCGGTCACGCGGCGTCGCCCCGCGCGCGGCCTCAAGCAGCACGCGCCGTTCGTCTTCGGAAAGGAGCGCGGCCTCGCCCGTCGAGCCGCACACGACGATGCCGTGCAGGCCCGCCGCCACGTGCGCGTTGACGTTCGACGTGAAGGACGCCACGTCCAGCGTTTCGGTGCCTTCCTGGAAGGTCGAGACCACCGGCCCCAACACACCCTGCAGTTGCATTCCTGTCCCCTGGTTTCTGTCTACTGTCTACTGTCTACTGTCTACTGTCTACTGTCTACTGTCTACTGTCTACTGTCTACTGTATGTCGAACCCCGTGCTCATCCCCTCGAGCCCCCCGGACGGCGGCGGCGGGGCCGGCGGCGGCTCCTCGACGACGCGCTTGGCCGTGGTCGACCGCCGGCGGAACGTTTTCATCTTCAGCTCGAAATCGCTCGGCCGCGACGACGCCGCCAACGCCACCTCGAACTCCACGTCGTTGTTCGACACCAGGTCGGCCAGGCACTGGTCGAACGTCTGCATGCCGTACTGCTCGCGCCCCTCGGCGATGAAGTCGCGGATCTCGCCCGTCCGGTCCTTGTCGAGGATGAGGTCCTTGATGGTCGGCGTGTTGATGAGGATTTCGAGGGCGGCCGCCCGGCCCGACCCGTTCTTCCGCGGCAGCAGTCGCTGCGAGACCACCGCGTGCAGCGCGTCGGCGAGACGCACGCGCACCACCTCCTGCTCTTCCGGCGGGAACATCGCCAGGATGCGCAGGATGGTGCTCGTCGCGTCGGCGGTGTGCAGCGTGGACACCAGGAGGTGCCCGGTCTCGGCCGCCTTCATCGCCGTGTCGATCGTCTCGGCGTCACGCATCTCGCCGATGAGGATCACGTCCGGATCCTGACGCAGCGCCGCCCGCAGCCCCATCTTGAACGACTCCGTGTCGACGCCGATCTCGCGTTGCGTGATCGAGCTCTGGATGTCGCGATGCAGGAACTCGATCGGGTTCTCGAGCGAGAGGATGTGCTTGTGCTGCGTCGAGTTGATGTGGTTGATCAGCGCCGCCATCGTGCTCGACTTGCCCGACCCCGTCACGCCCGTCACCAGGATCATCCCTCGCTCGGCGTGGGCGATGGTCTGGAGGACGTGCGGCAGGCGCAGCTTCTCGAACGTCGGCACCTCGAAGGGGATCACGCGCATCACGATCATGAAGCTCGACCGCTGCCGCAGGATGTTCACGCGGAACCGGCCGATGCCCTGCGCCCCCCACGAACAATCGAAGTCGTGAATCTTGTCGATCCGGGCCCGGTCTTCCTCGGTGGGAATCAGCCGCAGCGCGATGGCCCGTGTCTGCTCCGGCGTCAGGGCCTGCTTGGTGAGCGGCGTCAGGCGCCCGTCGATCCGCGCCCGGAACACGTCCCCCGCCTTGATGTGCAGGTCGCTCGCCCCACGGTCCACGGCGGCCTTGATGATCCGTTCCATCGAGGACGCACCGGATTGCGACGTGGTGGCGGGGTTCGGCGTGGTCATGTCACGGACGGGGAGTGAAGGACGTCCGGAAGGTGCCACATCGGGTCGCGCGACGCCAGCGGAGCCAGCGGCGCCAGCGGCGCAGCGGCGCCGGAGGCACTGGAGGCGCCGGGGGCGCCGCCGCGCGGTGGAACGGGACGACGGCCGATGGCACGCGGCCGGTCAGTCGAAGAACACGTTGCTGATCTCCGCGTGCTCGGCCAGTTCGAGCTTCGCGATGTCGAACTGGCGAGCGGGGCCGCGAAGCCGCATCTCGAACACCCGGTCGCGCGGGTGGCTGAACACGCGCACCTCGAGCACGCGGAGGCCCTCCAGGGCCAGCTGTTCCCGCACCCACTCCTCGGTCGTGTCGGGCTTCGTCCGGATGGTGACGCTCATCGTGCGCGACGCACGCAGGAGCCCGTGCTCGATCCGGCCAAGGCCGGCGAGGACGATCATCACCGTCAGTGTGGCCGCGAGGGCCTCGAACACGAAGCCCGCGCCCGCCGCGAGGCCGATCGCCGCCACCACCCAGATCGTCGCCGCCGACGTGAGCCCGGTGATCGTGCCCCCACCCTGCATGATCGTGCCCGCGCCGATGAAGCCGATGCCGGTCACCACCTGCGCCGCAAGCCGCGCCGGGTCGCCCACCATCCCGTTGCCCCACACGCCGCCGACGTGGATCGACAGGTCCATCAGCAACGTCGACCCCACGCAGATGAGGATGTTGGTGCGCAGTCCCGCCGGCTTGCCGGCGATCTGCCGCTCGAACCCGATCGCGCCGCCCGCCAGCACGGCCACCAGCAGCTTGAGCCCGAGGTCCGCCCGCATGACGGACTCGATCGTGTCCATGAACGCTCCCTGCGGCATCGGGGGCATCGTTACCTCGCGTCAGGTAGTCCCATCAGCTCCTTCACGTGCGCCATCGTCCGGCTGGCCACGGCCCGCGCCTTCTCCGCCCCGGCGTCGAGCGCCGCCGTGACCTTCGCCTCGTCGGCGGCGAGCGCCCCGGCCCGTTCGCGGATCGGGGCAAGCTCGGCGACCATGTTGGCGTGCAGCGCCTTCTTGCAATCGATGCAGCCCCACTTGGCGCCGCGACAGTTCTCTTCCACCGTCTCGACCGTCGCCGGCGGCGAAAACGCGCGGTGCAACTGGTAGATCACCGGGCACTTGTCGGGGTCGCCAGGGTCCGATTTCTTCTGCCGCGCCGGGTCCGTCACCGCGGGACGGAGCTTGTCCCACATCGCCTCGGGCGAGTCGAGGAGGCCAATCGTATTGCCGATGGACTTCGACATCTTGGCCGAGCCGTCGAGTCCCACGAGGCGGCGCGTCCGCGTGAGCTTCGGCTGCGGCTCGGGAAAGTACGGCTGGTCCGGCGAAAACCGGGCGTTCCAGTTTCGCGCGACGACCCGCGACAGCTCCAGGTGCTGCACCTGGTCCTCGCCGACGGGCACGAGGTCGGCGTGGTACAGCAGGATGTCCGCCGCCTGCAGCACGGGATAGTTCAGGATCCCGGCCATCACCTGCTCCTGCCGCGCCGACTTCTCCTTGAACTGCGTCTGCCGCTCCAGTTCGCCAAGCGGCGTGAGCGTATTGAACACCCACGCCAGCTCCGTGTGCTCCGGCACCTGCGACTGCACGAAGAGCGTGCAGCGCGCAGGATCGATGCCCGCCGCGAGCAGGCCGATCGCCATCTCGCGCGTGCGCCGCCGCAGGTCGGCCGCCGCGTACGGCAGCGTGATCGCGTGGTAATTCACCACGCAGAAGAACGCCTCGTACTCGTGCTGCAGGGCCACCCAGTTCTTCACGGCGCCGAGGTAGTTGCCCAGGTGCAGCTCGCCGGACGGCTGGATGCCACTGAAGATTCGGGACATTCATTAAACTTAGGGCTCCACAATGGGCCAATCAAACGCGGCGCTCGATCCTTCCGCCCTCCTCGACGTGGCCGTCGAGGCCGCCCGCGCGGGCGCCGACGTCGTCGCCGCGGCCGCGCCGCGGGTCCGCACCATCGAGTGGCGCACCAAGGCGCAGGCCGACTTCGTGAGCGAGGTGGACCTCGCCTCGGAGGCGGCCATCGTCGCCGTGATCCGTGCGCGCGCGCCGGGCGCGTCCGTCCTTGCCGAGGAAGGCGGCGCCCACGAGCCCGCGGCAGCGGCGCCCGGAGCGGCCGGCGGCGGCTCGGCCGCCGGAGTCGTGGACCGGCGTGCGGGCGTCGTCGAGGCAACCGGCGTTCGGTTCGTCGTGGACCCCCTCGACGGCACGACGAACTTCCTGCACGGCTACCCGGAGTACGCGGTCTCGATCGGCGTGCTCCACGGCGCGGAACTCGTCGCGGGGGTCGTCATCGACGTCGCCCTCGGCGAGACCTTCACCGCGACCAGGGGCGGCGGCGCCTTCGCCAACGGGTTGCCCCTCCGCGTGTCGGCCATCGGCGACACGGCACGGGCGCTGATCGGCACCGGATTCCCGTTCACGCGCGAAGGGGATGTGGACCCGTACGTGGGCCAGCTCGCTCGCGTGATGCGGGGCGCGGCCGGCATCCGTCGGGCCGGCGCCGCCGCGCTCGACCTCGCGGCCGTGGCCGCCGGCCGGTTCGAGGCGTTCTGGGAAACGATGCTCTCGCCCTGGGACATCGCCGCCGGCATCCTCCTCGTTCGCGAGGCAGGCGGCGTCGTCACCGACCTCGCCGGCGCGCCGTGTGCAGTGAAGAAGACGGGCGTGGTCGCCGGCAATCCCGCCCTGCACGCCTGGTTGCTCTCGCAACTCTCGACATAGCTCCAGGCTGCCCGCCGTCCACCGCCCACCGCGTATCGCCAACCGCGTACCGCCCACCGGAGTTGTCGTTGCCGAATCTCGTCGAGTGCGTCCCGAATTTCTCCGAGGGCCGTCGGCCCGAGGTCGTCAAGGCCATCACCGACGCCATCGCGTCCGTGCACGGCGCCGCCCTCCTCGACGTCTCGAGCGACGCGTCGCACAACCGCACCGTGGTCACCTTCGTGGCGCCGGTCGACCGCGCCGCCGAGGCCGCGTTCCGCGGCATCGCACGGGCGCGCGACCTCATTGACCTCACCACGCACCAGGGCGAGCACCCGCGCATCGGGGCGACGGACGTCTGCCCCTTCGTCCCGCTCGAGGGGGCGACGATGGACGACTGCGTCGCCCTCGCCCGCGCCCTTGGCGAGCGCGTCGGCCGTGAGCTTGGCATCCCCGTGTACCTGTACGAACGGGCCGCGTCCCGGCCGGATCGTGTGAACCTCGCCGACATCCGCCGCGGGGAATTCGAGAAGGCCCGCGAGGAGATCGGTGCCAACCCCGACCGCGTACCGGACTTCGGGCCCAACGCCATCCATCCCACTGCGGGCGCCACCGTCGTCGGCGCCCGCCCGTTCCTGGTGGCGTACAACGTGTACCTCGGCCCGGCGTCGAACCTCGCCGTCGCGAAGGAAGTCGCCAAGAAGGTGCGCACGTCCGGGGGCGGCCTCCCTGCGGTGAAGGGGCTTGGCCTCGAGGTGGATGGGCAGGCGCAGGTGTCGATGAACCTGACCGACACCGACACCACGCCGGTCTGGCGCGCGTACGACGAAGTGCGAAAGGAATCCGAGGCTAGGGGCGTGAGTCCCACGTGGAGCGAGATCGTGGGGCTGGTACCCGAGCGGGCCCTGTTCGAGGCGGCAGCGCATCACATCCAACTCCGCGGGTTCTCACCAGCCATGGTCCTCGAGCACAAGGTGCGCGAGGCGATCGCCCGCGCCGCCGGCGCCCCGGAATCGCTCGACGCGTTCGTCGCGTCCGTCGCGTCGAGCGCCCCGGTGCCCGGCGGCGGCAGCGTGGCAGCGCACGTCGGGGCGCTGGGCGGAGCGCTCGCCGAGATGGTTGCAGGGCTCACCGCCGGCCGGAAAAAGTACGCCGCCGTGGACGCCGAGATGCGCGAGGTCGCCGCGAGCGCCGCCTCGCTCCGCGCGCGACTCTCGGCGCTGGTGCAGGCCGACGCCGATGCGTACACCGCCGTCAGCGCGGCGTACAAGCTCCCCAAGGCAACGCGCGGCGAGGAGGCCGCCCGCAACGCCGCGATCCAGGCGTCGCTGATCAAGGCCGCCGAAGTCCCGCTCGACACCGCACGGGCGTGCGCGGCGGTGGCCGACCTCGCGGCCACGTGCGCGGAGAAAGGCAACACCAACGCCGCCAGCGACGCCGGCGTGGCCGCCCTCATTGCCGAAGCGGGTTGCCGTGGCGCCGCGTACAACGTGCGCATCAACGTGGCGTCGATGCCGGACCGGTCAGCGGGCGCTGCGTTCGCCAGCGAGGCGGCGCGCCTGGTGTCGTCCACCGCCGCCGCGGCGGCCCGGGCCACGGCGGCGGTCGAACGGCAACTCACGCCGGGCTGAAATCTCGCCGGCCGCGTGTGCGGCGCCGGACGGAAGTTCGCCTGGGGCCGTCGTGCGGGCGGCAGCCAGCCTAGGGGCGCCGGGCGACGGGGGCGCCCGCCGCGGGCGCTTCCACGCGAACGGCAATCGCGTCCCGGCCCCCGCGCCGTTCGTCCGCGATGACGAGCCCGGCCGCCGCGAAGGCGTCCACGAGCGGCCGCAACTCGTCCCGCGGCGTTCCCTCGAAGTAGTGGCTTGCCACCACCCACGCCGCGGGCCGCGCCGCCGCACGGATCCGCCGCGCCTCCTCACGCGCCCATCCCGGGCTCAGCCCGTCGCGGCTGGTCGGTCCGGCCACGCGGTATCGGACGCCGGGGGCAAGGCCCACCAGCTCGTCGCGATCGCCGGCCGTGCGAACGCGAAGGGTGTCGCCGGAACCGGCGAGCACGGCGCCGTCCCGGGCGAAATTCTCGTGCGCCGGTGACCCGACGTTTCCCGCGAGGGCGATGTACCGGCCGAGGCGGGCGCGGTCGGGCGACCGCCAGTCCGTGGTGGCGTACACCCAGGCGGGCACGGCGCGCGCGAACACGTACACCGGCGCGCGTTCGGAATCCGCCGCGGCCGCGACGCCGCGAAACAGCTCGC
>JAYEKC010000654.1:0-3250 GCA_034716715.1 Gemmatimonadota bacterium
GCACGCTGCTGCTGATGCTCCCCGCCCTCCTCCTCGGCGTCGCCGCCGGCATCGCCCTCGGCACCTGGCAGGGGACGCGCGCGGGACGCGCGTCGGACCGGGCCGCGAGCGCGCTCACGCTCAGCGTGATCTCGTTTCCGGAGTTCCTGCTCGGGCTCGTCCTCAGCACCGTGTTCGCCCTGCGGCTCGGCTGGTTCCCGGCCACCGGCATGCGCGACGCCCGCGCCGCGGCCGGCTCGTGGATCGCCGCCCTGCCCGACGTCGCCTGGCACGCGATCCTGCCGGGCGCGACGCTCGTGATCGTGATCGCGGCCGCCGTCGCCCGCTACCAGCGCGCCGCGGTGGCCGACGCCATGGCGGAGGAGTTCGTGCGCGCCGCGCGCGCGCGGGGCGCGTCGACACGCGACATCGTCTTCCGGCACGTGCTCCGGCGCACGGCCCCCACCATCCTCACCGTCATCGGCCTGCTCCTCCCGCTGCTCGTGAGCGGCGCCGCCCTCGTGGAGGTCGTCTTCAACTGGCCGGGCGCCGGCGCCACGCTACTTGGCGCCGTCAATGGCCGCGACTACCCGCTGGTCATCGGGCTCGTCGTCGTGGGATCGGTCGCGGTGTCGGCCGGCACGACGCTCGCGGACCTGGGCGCCATCGCGGCCAACCCCGCACAGCGGTCACACGCGTGACGCTGCGCCCGCGCCTCCGGCCCGGCCGGCTGCCGGCGCGCATCGCCGCCGCCACGCTGGCGGTGCTCGCGCTCGTCGCGCTGCTCGCGCCGTGGATCGCGCCGTACGACCCCGCCCGGTCGGGGGACACCGCGACGGAACGGCTGTTGCCGCCGTCCGGCGCGCACCTGTTCGGCACCGACGCCATTGCCCGCGACGTGTTCTCCCGCCTCCTCGTGGGCACGAGCGTGTCGCTCGGCACCGCCGCGCTCGCGCTGACGATCGTCGTGGTCGTGGGCATGGCGTGGGGCGGCGTGGCCGGGATGGCGGGCCCGCGGACGGACCGGTGGATGATGCGCGTCGTGGACGCCCTGCTGGCGACGCCGCGGCTCCTCGTCCTGCTCGCGCTCGTGGCCTTCACCGGACGGCTCTCCCCAATGGCGCTGGCGCTGCTCATCGGCCTGACGAGCTGGCCGCCGATGAGCCGCATCGTGCGCGCCCAGGTTCGCGAGATCGCCGTCGCGGACTACGTCACCGCCGCCCGTGCCGTCGGCGTGCCGTTCGGGCGCATCCTCGCGCGCCACGTGCTGCCCGGCACCGTGCCCGCGGTGCTGGCGGGCGCCGTGATGACGCTCGCCGCCGTGGTCCCGCTCGAGGCGGCGCTGACGTTCTTCGGCGTGGGGATCGCACCACCGACGCCGAGTTGGGGCGCCATCCTCCACGACGCGCGCGACCGCACGCTCGACGCATGGTGGCTGCTCGTCTTCCCGTCGCTCGCCATAGCGGCTACCGTCCTCAGCGTGAACGTGCTTGGCGAGCGCCTGCAGCACCGCCCACCGGGGGGCCCCCGGTGACGCCGCTGCTGTCCGTCGAGAACCTGCGCGTCGCCTTTGCCGACCGCCACGGCGTCCGCGTGGCCGTGGACGGCACGTCGTTCGCCGTCGCGCAGGGCGAGGTCGTGGCGCTCGTCGGCGAGTCGGGCAGTGGCAAGTCGGCCACGGCGCTCGCCATCATGGGCATCCTGCCGGAAAACGGCCGGGTGGGGCCGGGCAGCGCCGTCCGCCTCGACGGCCAGGACCTCCTCGCCATGCCCGAGCGCGAGTTGCGGGGCCTGCGCGGGCGGCGCATCGCGATGGTGTTCCAGGAACCGGCCGCCGCGCTCAACCCGGTGATGAAGGTGGGCGACCAGGTGGCCGAGGTGGCGATCGTGCACGGCGAACGCGACCGCCGGGCGGCGCGGGCGCGCGCCGTGGCGATGCTCGAACGCGTGGGCCTGCCCGACGCCGCCGCGCTCTACGACGCCTACCCGCACGAACTCTCCGGCGGCATGCGCCAGCGCGTGATGATCGCGGCGGCGCTGCTCCTCGAGCCCGCGCTCGTGATCGCCGACGAGCCGACGTCGGCGCTCGACGTGACCGTGCAGGCGCAGGTGCTGCGCCTCCTCCTCGAGCTCCAGCGCGCGTCGGGCACCGCCATCCTCCTCATCACCCACGACCTCGGCGTCGTGGCGGAAACCTGCGAGCGCGCGATGGTCATGCGGGCCGGGCGGATCGTCGAGACGGCGTCCGTGGACGACCTGTTCCACGCGCCGACGCACGAATACACCCGGGAACTCCTCGCGGCGATGCCGCGCATCCGGAAGGGCGCGTGACCGGTCCCGCCCTCCTCGACGTCCGCGGACTGACCGTCACGCACCGCGCCACGGGGTTCGGCCGCGACCGCCGCGTGACCGCCGTGGACGGCGTCAGCCTCTCGGTCGCGCGCGGCGAGACGCTCGCCCTCGTGGGCGAGTCGGGGTCGGGCAAGACGACGGCGGCGCGCGCCATCCTCCGCCTCGTCGACGCCGACGCCGGGACCATCACGTACGACGGGGCCGACCTGCTCGCCCTGCGGGGCGAGGCGCTCCGCCGGCACCGCCGCCGGATGCAGGTCGTGTTCCAGGACCCGTACACCTCGCTCAACCCGCGGCACACCGTCGGCGCCATCGTCGGCGAGGGGCTCGTCGTGCATGACCTGGCGCGCGGCGCGGCCGTCGGCGAGCGCGTCGCGCGGCTCCTGGAGGAGGTGGGCCTCCCGACCGACACCGCGGGCCGGTACCCCCGCGAGCTCTCGGGTGGCCAGCGCCAGCGCGTCGCCATCGCCCGCGCGCTCGCGGTGGACCCGGAGTTCCTGGTGCTCGACGAGGCCGTGTCGGCGCTCGACGTCACGACCCAGGCGCAGGTGCTCGCCCTCATCGCGCGCCTGCGCGACGCGCGGCGCCTGACGTGCCTGTTCATCGCCCACAACCTGGCCGTGGTGCAACAGGTGGCCACCACGGTGGCCGTGATGTACGCGGGCCGCATCCTCGAGGTGTCGCCGGCCGCGGGGCTGTTCGAGGCGCCGATGCATCCGTACACGCGTGCCTTGCTCGACGCGGTGCCGGTGAGCGACCCGCGCGACCGGCACGAGCGCGCGCCGGTGCCTGGCGGCGCCGTCAGCGCGGCGTCGGCGATTGCAGGTTGCCCATGGGCACCCCGTTGCGCACACCCGGGCAAGGACGCCTCGTGCACGACGGCCAGGCCGCCGCTGGCGGAACACGGCGGCGGCAGGTC
>JAYEKC010000654.1:3260-7015 GCA_034716715.1 Gemmatimonadota bacterium
TGACCGCCCCCGCCCACTCCGGCATGCCCACCGCACAGGAGATCGTCGCCGACCGGTCCTTCTTCGGCCACCCGCGCGGCCTGCGAACGCTGTTCGCGGTGGAGATGTGGGAGCGCTTCTCGTACTACGGGCTGCGCCCGCTGCTCATCCTCTTCATGACCGCCGCCGTCACGTCGAAGGGGTTCGGGTTCGAGCGCACGACCGCGGGCGCGATCGTCGGCATCTACGCCGCGGGCGTGTACCTCGCGACGCTGCCCGGCGGGTGGGTCGCCGATCGGTGGCTTGGCCTGCAGCGCGCCGTCTGGTGGGGCGCCGTGATCATCGCGTGCGGCCACCTGTCGATCGGCCTCTCGGCCCTGTTCGCGCAGAAGGCGTTCTTCCTGGGCCTCGTCCTCATCGTCATCGGCACGGGGCTGCTCAAGGGCAACATCTCGGCTATCGTCGGCGACCTGTATCCGGAGGGCGGCGCGCGGCGCGACGCCGGGTTCTCCATCTATTACATGGGCATCAACGTGGGCGCGACCGTGGGCCAGCTGGTCACCGGCTACCTCGGCGAGAAGGTCGGCTGGCACTTCGGGTTCGGCGCCGCGGGCGTCGGCATGCTGATCGGCCTCATCACGTTCAAGCTCTGGTCGCGCCGGACGCTCGGCCCCATCGGCACGACGGTGTCCGTCAGCGCGGAGCAGACCGCCCGGGCGAAGAAGGTCACGCTCGCCGCCGGGGCCGTGCTCGCGGCGGTGATCCTCGCCGGCGTGGCGGGCCTGTACTCGTTCGACCCGGTCGCGATCGCGGAGTACAGCACGAACACCATCATCGGCCTGGCGCTGGCGTACTTCGGCTACCTCTTCCTGTTCGGCGGGCTCGACGCCGACGAGCGAAAGCGCATCGCGGTGATCGCCCTGCTGTTCGTGGGCGCGGCAGCCTTCTGGGCCGCGTTCGAGCAGGCGCCGACCTCCCTCAATCTGTTCGCCCGCGACTTCACCGACCGCAATGTGTTCGGGTTCGAGATCCCGGCCACATGGATGCAGTCCGTGAACTCGTTCTTCGTCGTCACGCTCGCGCCGGTGTTCGCCGCGCTCTGGATCGCGCTCGACAAGCGTGGCATCTCGCCGTCGAGCCCGGCGAAGTTCACCGCCGCGCTGATCCTCTGCGGCGTCGCGTTTTACATCATGCTCATCCCCGCCGGCACGGTGATCGCGTCGGGCGGCGTGGCCAGGGTTTCGATCTGGTGGCTGACGATCAGCTACCTGCTGCAGACGATGGGCGAGCTCTCGCTCAGCCCCGTCGGCCTCTCGTCCATGACCAAGCTCGCGCCGCGGCGGTTCACCGGACAGATGATGGGCGTGTGGTTCATGGCCGCCGCCCTCGGCAACCTCATCGCGGGGCTCGTGGGCGGGCACATCGACCCGCAGAAGCTCGACCTGATGCCGCAGCTGTTCAACCGGACGGCGATGTCCTTGTTCGCCGTCGCCGCGCTGTTCGCCGTCCTCATCGTCCCGATCCGGAACATGATGCGGACGAGCACCGCCGTGGACCACTAACGGCCCATCTTTTTCTTCAGTTCCTCGAGCCGGGCGTCGGCGGCGGCCTCCGCGTCGTTCCGCGACCGCCGGCGGGCGAGGGAGTCGAGCTCGGCGCGCAGGTCCGTGTCGTCCGGCAGGCCGAGCTCGGCGTCGGTGGGGCCGCGTGACTCCGGCGTGGCGCCCGAACCCACGCCCGCGTTCGCGGCCTTGAGCTGCTTCAGCATCTCGTCGTAGTCCCGCTCGGCCAGCGCCGCCTCCTCCTCCTGCGCGGACAGCTTCCGCTCGAGCACGCCGATGC
The DNA here is from genome assembly GCA_034716715.1 of Gemmatimonadota bacterium. Classification (GTDB taxonomy): domain Bacteria; phylum Gemmatimonadota; class Gemmatimonadetes; order Gemmatimonadales; family Gemmatimonadaceae; genus Fen-1231. The sequence goes on from JAYEKC010000654.1 coordinate 5,082, forward strand.
GCTCCGCATGCTGCGCCTCGAACTTCTCCGCGATGGCGACAGTGTCCGCGTCCGGGATGCCCGCGGCCAGCTCCTTGCGCCGCTGCACCGTCGTCAGCTGCTCCCGCTCCGCGGCGAGCCGCTTGCGCGTGACCTCCACGCCCTCACGCAGGTCGGCCACGCCGAGCTTGGCGGCGACGAGCGCGCGCTTCATGTCGGCGATCACGGCCCGCCGGTCGGTGGGCGCGACCTGGCCATGCAGCAAGTCATGGAGGGTGGCCTTGAGGGATTCGAACATCGGCGAAGTCGTGACGTGTCGTTGTTAGCTTATTCGCATCCCGCCGCACGCGCCAACTTCGCGCACGGCGCGGGCCACCCCGACCCGCCACCCCAACGCACCATGCGCGCGCTGCCCGTCGTCGCCGTTTCCGCCACGTCCGGTCCCTGGCACGGCGCCGAACGTGTCCGGCTGCACGTCAACTACGTGCGGAGCACCGAGGCGGCGGGCCTCTCGCCGGCGGTGGTGCCGCCGCTCGACTCGCCGGATGCCGCACACGCCATCCTCGCGCAGTGCGCGGGCCTGATCCTCACCGGGGGCGAGGACGTGGATCCCGCCCGGTACGGCGCCCGGCCGCATGCCAGGGCCGGCGCGCCAAACGCCCGGCGCGACGCAACCGAGCTCGCCCTGTTCCACGCCGCCCGCGAGCGTCGCCTGCCGGTGCTCGCGGTGTGCCGGGGCATCCAGCTCGCCAACGTCGCTTTGGGCGGCACGCTCATCCAGGACATCCCGAGCGAGCGGCCGGGCGGCGTGTCCCACGACCAGGAAGCGGACCAGAACCGGCGCACACACCCGGTATCGGTCGTGCCCGGCTCGCGGCTCGCCGCCGCCCTCGGCGCCACGGCGCTCGACGTCAATTCCTACCACCACCAGGCCGTGGACCGGCTGGCCCCGGGCCTCGTGGTCACGGCGACGGCGCCGGACGGCATCGTCGAGGGCGTTGAAGCGACGGATGCCTCGTGGTGGATGGTGGGCGTGCAGTGGCACCCCGAAGACCTCACGACCGACGGGCAGCCGTGGGATCGCGGCCTGTTCGCCACGTTCGCCCGCGTCGTGCGCGACGCAGGTTAGGTTTCGGGACACCCGCCGGAACGCAAGTGCTGTACATCTGCCTCCCCTCCCGAAACGAAGCCGCCACCGTCGGCGTCCTCCTGTGGCGCATACGGAAGGTGTTCGCCGAGTACTCGCGCGAGTACGAGGTGCTCGTGTATGACGACGCGAGCACCGACGCCACGCGGGAGACGCTCGACCCGTACGCCAAGGTGATGCCGCTGACGGTTCTCGGCGAAAACGCCCCGGTGGGGTACGCGAAGGCCGTGGATGCGTTGCTGCGCGCCGCCAGCGAGCGGACGCGCTACCCGCGGCGCGACGCCGTCGTCCTGATGCAGGCCGACTTCACCGACGCCCCCGAGCACCTTCCCGAGCTCGTGAAACGGTTCGAGGGAGGCGCCGACTTCGTGGCCACGGAGCGCGTGCTCGACGAGGCCACGCCGGTGTCGGAGCGCAAGCGGATCGGCTTGCTGCGCCGCGCCACGACGCTCTGGCCGTTCCGCGGGTTCGTTGCCGTGGCGGGCGTGCCCGATCCCTTCGGCGCCTACCGGCTCATTCGCCTCAGCGTCGTCCGCGACGTGCTGAAGGCCCGCGAGGCGCGCCCCGCCGCCGACCTTCCCGTGTCGGCGGCCAACGCGGAACTGGCGCGTGAGGTCGTGGCGCAGGCGCGCCGGGTGGAGACGGTCCAGATCACCCCGCAGTGGGACGTGCGCCCGCGCGACACCCGCGTCCGGCCGTGGCGCGACGCCGTGGACGTCGCCCGGCGGGCGTGGGCCACGCGCGGGCTCTTCCCCGCGCGCCGGCCCCGGGAGTCGTGACCCGCGCTGCCGGCCGCGTGCTCGGGGCC
>JAYEKC010000655.1:0-6916 GCA_034716715.1 Gemmatimonadota bacterium
GAACCCCACCGCGAGCGCCAGCGCGCATGCGAACCCCACCGCGAGCGCCAGCGCACCAACGAGCGCCAACGAGCAGTGCGAGCGCCAGACCGCGAATCAGGCCAAATTGGAGGGCAGTGGCACGCGAACTCATCGACCTCGCCCCTCCAGAGGAACGCGCCATCCTCGTCGGCGCGCCGCTCAAGCGCGGCAACGCGCGGCAGGTGGCGCACGAACACCTCGAGGAACTCGGCCGCCTCGCCGACACCGCCGGCGCGCACGTCGTCGGCACGCTCACGCAGCAGATCGACCGGCCCGACCCCGGCACCTACATCGGCAAGGGCAAGCTCGAGGAACTCCGCGCCATGGTGGCCGACCTCAAGGCCACCGTCGTCATCTTCGACGACGAGCTCACCCCCGCGCAGGGCAAGAACCTCGAGGGCGAACTCACGAGGCGCGTCATCGACCGCGCCGAGCTCATCCTCGACATCTTTGCCCTGCGCGCGCGCACCGCCGAGGCGCGCATGCAGGTGGAACTCGCCCAGCTCGAGTACTCGCTGCCGCGCCTCCGCAACCTGTGGACGCACCTGGAGAAGTTCCGCGGCGGTATCGGCGTGCGTGGCCCCGGCGAAACCCAGCTCGAGACAGACCGCCGCCTCGTGGGCCAGCGCATCGCCCTATTAAAGGAACGGCTGCGCGAGGTGGAGAAGAGCAGGGCGGAGCAGCGGAAAGGCCGCAAGGGCGCGTTCCGCGCGGCGCTCGTCGGCTACACCAACGCGGGCAAGAGCAGCATCCTCCGGGCGATGGCGGGCGGCGACGTGTTCGTCGAGGACCGGCTGTTCGCCACGCTCGATGCGCTGACCCGCGAGGTGCGCCTCGCGAACGGCAAGGGCGACGCGACGGGCGATGGACGACGGGTGACGGAGGACGGGCGATCGGCGACGACGGTCTTGCTCACCGACACCGTGGGGTTCATCCGCAAGCTTCCGCACCACTTGGTCGCGAGCTTCCGGGCCACGCTCGAGGAAGTGCGCGAGGCCGACCTCCTGCTGCACGTGATCGACGCGTCCAACCCGGCGTGGGAAGAGCAGCGCCTCGTGGTGGACGGCGTGCTCGACGAACTCGGCGTCCACGAGAAGGCCGTCCTGCACGTGTTCAACAAGACCGACCGGCTGCCCGAGGCCGAGGTTGCCGCGCTGCGCGAACGCATGGCGCACCTGCTGCCCGGCTCGGTGTTCGTGAGCGCCAGGGCCGACGGGGGCATTGAGCCGCTGCGCGACGCGCTGCTCGACGCCACTCGCAAAGATCGGCCCGTCGTGGAGGTGCGGCTTTCGCCGGCCGATGGTCGGCGGCTCGCGGAGCTCCACCGCCACGGCGAGGTGCTCGACACCCGGCACGACGAGGCAACCGGACAACTGGTTGTCCGTGCGCGTCTGGACATGGCCACCGCGGCAAAGTTCGGCGTCCACTGAGGGCCCGCGGCTCCCCCGCCCCCCGCCGTTCCCCCTCTTGCCAGCCTCCCCGTCCGCCCGTACGATGGCCCCGATGGCCGCTTCTCCCCGTCTGCCATGGACGCGCGCCGCCGTTGTCCTCGCGGTGGCGCTGGTGGTGGGCTACCTCGCGTCGTCGGTCGGGTACGAGCTCCGGCTCAGCGCCGCGGGCACCGTGTTCCTGTGGCCGCCGGCCGGCATCTTCCTCGCCGCGCTCATCCTCCTCCCGCGGCGCGACTGGCCGGCCCTGCTGGCAGGCTCCCTGCTCGGCAACGCCGTGGCCGACAGCCAGCACGGCGCCACGCCGTGGCTTGCCGTGACGGGAAGCGCCGTCAACGCCCTCGAGCAGGGAGTCGCCGCGTGGGTGGTCACGCGATTCGGCGGCGAGCGCATGCGCTTGCGCACGCTCCGCGAACTGAGCGTGTTCGTGTTCGGCGCGGTGGTGCTCGCCAATGCGGCCACCGCGCTCCTCGGCGCGCTGGTGCTGCGCAGCTACGGCGCCGGCCCGACGCCGCTCATCGGGTGGTGGCGATGGTGGGCCGGCGACGGGATGGGCATGCTCGCGATCGTGCCCGTCGCGCTCACGGCGGCGTGGGCGGTGCGCGCGTCGACGGCCCGGCAACTCGCGGTCGATGCGCTGTACGTCCTGCTCGTCGCGTTCGGCGGCTTCGTGCTGCTGGGCAGCGATCCGCTCGCCGCGTCGCCCGTCGCCCACCACGCGTACATCGCCATCCCGCTCGTGGTCCTGAGCGGCGCGCGCCGGGGCCCGTTCGGCGCCGCCCTCGCCGCCCTCGCCCTCACGGGCGTCGCGGCGTGGCTGGCGGTGAACGGCGCGCTCGGCGTGGGCCGGCACGGCCCCGGCGGCGCCGTCGTCCTGTTCGACGTGTACACGTTCCTCGCGCTGGCCACCGTGTCGGCGCTCATCCCGGCCACGGTGATCGCCGAGCGCGAGCGTGCAATGCGCCGCGTGCGCGAGAGCGAGGAACGCTTCCGCGAGATCGCGGACCACATCGGCGAGGCGTTCTTCGTGGCCGAGCTGCCGTCGTGGCGGCCGCTGTACCTGAATCCGGCGTGGGAGAGGATCTCCGGCGTGGCGCTCGAGGTGGGGCGCGACTCGCGGCGCTGGCTCGACTACATCCACCCCGACGACCGCGCGGCCTTCCTGGCGATGGGCGAGCGGGTGCAGCGCGGCGAGGCCGCCAGCGGCGAGTTCCGGCTCGCGCGGCCCGACGGCGCGGAGCGGCGGCTGCGCGCCGCGACCTTCCCCGTGCGCGACGCCGGGGGCCGCCTGGTGCGCGCGGTGGGCGTGGGCGCCGACGTCACCGACCTGCGCGCCGCCGAGCTGCAGTCCAGCCAGCTCCAGAAGCTCGAGGCCGTGGGTCGGCTCGCCGGCGGCGTGGCCCACGACTTCAACAACCTGCTCACCGTCATCATCGCCGAGTCGGAGTTCCTCGCCGGCGAGCTGCCGCCGGACGAGCGGGCCGAGTCCGTGGGCGAGGTGCGGCGCGCGGCGGAGCGCGCCGCCGCGCTCACGAAGCGCCTCCTCGCGTTCTCGCGCCGCGAGATCGTCGAGCCCACCGTGTTCGACGTGCGGGGCGTGGTGGACGACACGTCGCGCATGCTCGCGCGCCTCCTCGGCGAGCGCGTGACCGTCGAGGCGCGCACGTCGGGCCGTCCGCTGTGCGTGCGCGCCGACCGCGGGCAGCTCGAGCACGTGCTCACCAACCTTGCCGTGAACGCGCGCGACGCGATGCCCGGCGGCGGCAGGTTCACGGTGGAGGCGACGCACGTGGCCGCCATCGCCGAAGCCGCGGACGCAGTGGGCGGCGCCACCGACGCGCCGGATCCGCCGGACGGGTGGGTGCAGATCGCCGTCTCCGACACGGGGCACGGGATGTCGCGCGAGGTCCTCGCGCGCGCGATGGAACCGTTCTTCACCACCAAGGAGCAGGGGCAGGGCACGGGGCTTGGCCTCGCCATGTGCCACGGGATGGTGGCACAGGCTGGCGGGCGCATCGCCATCACGTCAACGGTCGGCGCGGGCACGACCGTGCGCGTGTACTTGCCGGGCGTGCCGCTGCCTGAGGGCGGACCGCACGAGCTCACTCCGCGGGGCGACGAGCCGTCGTGGGGCACCGAGGTGGTGCTCCTCGTCGAGGACGAACCCGGCGTCCGCAAGGTGGCGGCGCGCATCCTCGAGATGCGCGGCTACGAGGTGATCGAGGCCGCGGGCGTCGCGGAGGCGGAGCGCGTGTTCGAGACCGTCGGTCACCGCGTGCAGTTGCTGCTCACGGACGTCGTGCTGCCCGACGGCAATGGCCGCGAACTGGCCGAACGCCTGCGCGCGCGGCGGCCTGGCCTGCCGACCCTCTTCGCCTCGGGCTACACGGAGGACGTGCTGCTCCGCGACCGGATCTCCTCGCACGACGTGGAGTTCATCGCCAAGCCGTTCAGGGCGGACGAACTGGCGCGGCGGGTGCGTGAAACGCTCGACCGAGGCGAGGCGCGCGGGTAGGAAGTGACGGGGGTGAGGGCGGCGCGGAGTGCACTTCCGGCGGCCCTTGGGACGGCGGTTTGGCGCCGCAGCCGTTTCACTCCTCGTCCGCGCCTTTGTCCTGGTGCTCCTCACGAATCGCCCCGATGGCGTCCACGCAGTCGAGGAATACGGCCAGGATATCGGGGTCGAAGTGCTTCCCGGCCTGGGCCCGCATCATGTCGAGGACCGTGGCATCGGGCAGCGCGTCGCGGTAATGCCGGTTCGTGGTGAGCGCATCGAAGACATCCACGATCGCGCAGATGCGCGCGCCGACGGGAATGTCGAGCCCCGCGATTCCGTTGGGATAGCCGGTGCCGTCCCAGCGTTCGTGGTGGCTCAGGGCGATCCGCTCGCCCTCGCGGATGACCTCGGAGGGTGATCCGCGCAGGATGCGGGCACCGATGCTGGTGTGCTGCTGCATCACCGCCCACTCCTCCGGCGTGAGCTGCCCCGCCTTGAGGAGGATGGCGTCGGGGACGCCGATCTTGCCGACGTCGTGCATCGGGCTGGCGTGCCGGATGACCTCGACCTCGCCCGGCGGGAGCCGCATCCCGGCCGCGACCACCTCGCTGTAGCGCCCGATCCGCTCGATGTGCCGGGCAGTGTCGCGATCCTTGAACTCGGCCGCGATGACGAGGCGGCGAATGGTATCCAGGTGGGCGGCGTGCGTGAGTCGCTGCGCCTCGGCGGTCCGGTCGAGGGCCTCGCGCAGCGATGCCGTGCGCCGCTCCATCGCGTGCTCCATCTCGTCTTGCTGGCGCCGCAGGGTGGCCGTGGCGTCGCGGAGCTCGAGCAGCCGCTGCGTCCGCAGCCGGAGTTCCATCGGGTCGTACGGCTTGGCCACGAAGTCATCCACGCCGGCTGCAATCGCGTGCAGCCGATGCTCCGCGTGGTCGAGGCCGCTGACCATGATCAGCGGGATGTCGGCGCTCCCCGCGTCGTCGCGGATCCGGCGCGCGAGCGTGAAGCCGTCCATCCCCGGCATCGTGCCGTCGAGCATCACCAGGTCGATGTCGAGGCCAATCTTCGCCAGCGCCTCGATCCCGTCCCGGGCCACCTCCGTTTCGTACCCGAGCGAGTGCAGGAGCCGGCCCAGCGCCAGCCGCGCGGCGTCCTCGTCGTCCACGACGAGGATGCGGCGCGGGCGCGCATCCGCCGGGTTCATCGCCATCACAACGCCCGCGGCGGGCTCGCCGGCGTCCGTTCCGGCGGGGCGTCGAGCACTTCGCGCACGCGGCGCGCCAGCGTGCGGGGGGTGAAGGGTTTCTGCAACAGCGGGTGCTGGAGCGCACCGGCGTGACGGCCCCATGCCTCGCTGCTGTAGCCCGACATGAACAAAACGCGGAGCGCGGGGCGGACCGTGGTCACCCGGCGGGCGAGCTCGATGCCGGACGTGCCCGGAAGCACCATGTCCGTGAGCAGCAGATCCACGTGCGGGTCGTCGGCGGTGAGGAGGGCGATGGCATCGTCGGCGCCGTCGGCGGTGACCGTGGTGTATCCAAGCTGCCGGAGGATGACTTGCGCCACGCGGCGTACCTCCGCCTGGTCTTCAACGATCAGGATCGTCTCGCTGCCCCCGGCGACGCTGCCCTCCTGCGCCGCGGCCGGTTGGGCGTCGCCCGTCGCCAGGCTCGGCAGGTACACCTTCATCGTGGTGCCGACGCCGACCTCCGTGTACACGCCGATGGTGCCACCGGCCTCCTTCACGATCGAGTAGGTCGTGGCCAGGCCAAGTCCCGTGCCGCGCGACGCATCCTTTGTGGTGAAGAACGGCTCGAAGATCCGGTCCCGGATGTCGGCCGTCATTCCTGTCCCCGTGTCGGTCACGGTGAGCACCACGTACGCGCCCGGCGGCGCGTCGCCGTGCGCCTCCGGATCCGGTCCCTCCCTGGTCACGTGCCGCGTTTCGATCAGCACCGTGCCGCCGGCTTCGCCCATGGCGTCGCGCGCGTTCACCACCAGGTTCATCAGCACCTGCTCGAGGTGGCCGCGGTCAATGCGCACGTTCGCCGCATGCGGCGTGAGGCGCAGGTCGAAGGCCATCCGCTCACCCACCACGCGCCGCAGCATCTTGTCGAGCCCCAGCACCACGTCGTTCACGTTGAGCACGACGGGCTCGACCACTTCGCGCCGCGAGAACGTGAGCAGCTGGCGCGTGAGTGCCGCGGCCCGCTCCGCGGCGCCCAGGATGTCCGTGAACGTCTCCCGCAGCTGCGGACCGGGCGCCCCGGCGAGCGCGAGGTCCGCCTCGCTCATGATGACGGTGAGGAGGTTGTTGAAGTCGTGCGCCACGCCCCCTGCCAGCCGGCCCACGGCCTCGAGCTTTTGCGCCTGCCGCAGCTGGAGTTCCGATTGGCGGAGCCGTTCCTCCGCCTGCTTCCGCTCCGTGATGTCGCGCGCGACGCCGTCGAGCCTGGTCACCGCGCCGCGCTCGGCCACCGGCACCACGGCGCCCGCCACCCATCGCGTCGCCCCGCCAGCGCCGAGCAGGCGCAGCTCGAACGCCTCGGCAACGCCCGACGCCTTGGCGCGCGTACTTGCCTCATCCAGGACGCCGCGGTCGGCCTCGTGCGCGTTGCCCCGGACGTGGTCGAGGCCGAAGGCCCCGGGCGGGCACCCAAAGACGCGTTCGACTGCGGCCGATGCATAGTACACGTCGCCCCAGTCGGCGCTGACGCTGAAGATCACGTCGGGAATGGATCGCATCACGTGGTCGAGCCGCGCTTCGAGAGCGTGGGCGTAACGCGCCAGCTCCGCCTTGGCGTGCGTCAGCTCGCGCTCCCGCTCGTGCAACTGCCGGTTCTGCCGCACCGCCTCCTCGAACGTCGTGAGGAGCAGGTCGAGGATCTGCTCGCGCTCGGCGGTGACCGTGAACTCGCGGTTCATGAACACGATGCGCACGCCCACGTCC
>JAYEKC010000656.1:0-6893 GCA_034716715.1 Gemmatimonadota bacterium
TCGCGGGCGTCGGGTGCACGTACGCCGCGGGAACGGTCGGACCCATGCGCGTGACGCCGGGCAGCTTGTCGCCGGTCTCGCCCGGGAGGCCGACGGGGCCCGTGGCAACCGGGGCGCCGAGCTTGCCCTGCAAGCCACGCACGTAGTTGACGACGTCCCAGCGGTCCATTTCCTCGATCCGGTTGTACGACGGCATCGTGGCCCGCCCGTTCCGGATCATGCCCCAGATGTACCCATCGGTCCGGCCCTTGGTGAGGTCGGTGAGGAGGCTGGGCGCGAAGCTGTAGGTGGGATTGGCCTGGCGCAGGGTCCCGTTCCCGTCGCCCACGTCGCCGTGGCACACCGCGCAGTTGATCGCGTAGTACTTGTGGCCGTTGGCGATGGACCGCGCGTCCGCCGCCACCGGGTTCCGGACGGCGGCGAGGGAATCGATGGTGCCCGGCATGTTCGCGTAGCTGACGACGAAGCCGGGCACGGCGCTGCCGGTCGTGGGCACGCTGTTGGCCGGGTTGCCGCGGAATCCGCGGTTGGCGGCCGAGTCGGTGCTGAAGTGCTGCCACGGGCCCACCGACGGCTGCTGCTTGAAGTCGGTGAACCACTCGCAGCCGGCCGCGGCGAAGCAGAGCGCCGACAAGGCGGCGAGGCGGGCGGTGCGTGCCGGCCCGCGGCGGGGAGCGCTACTGTTCACGGCGCACCTCCTCCGCGCCGGCCTGGCGCAGGATGGACTCGGCGTCCTTGAGGCGTTCGGGCGGACATTCCACCCATACGCCGTAGTGCGACCCGGAGAACCGGGGATCGTAGCCGACGGTCATGGTGAGGCGCGGCACGCGGGAATGGATGAAGAGGCCCGCCACCGTGGAGAGCCCGCCGACGAGCACCATCAGCTCGAAGGCGAACACCGTGTACGGGATCCACGTCGAGATGGCCTTGCCGCCCACGACGAGCGGCCAGTAGTTGGAGCCCCAGATCGAGACCCACCAGCCGAACGTCGCGCCGGAGAGGGCGCCGAACAGCGTGTACATCCGGACCGGACTGCGCGGCGGCTGGAGCGCGTGCTCGAACTCGTGCCGCGGCGCCGGCGTGAAGACCGTGATGCTGCCGACGTTCTGCTTGCGCAGCGCCGCGATGGCGTCGCAGGCGGCGTCGATCTGGGTGAAGGCGCCAAGCATGCCCTGTGCCATGCTAGTGTCCTCCGCCGTGCGAGGAGGCCGCCTTCAGCCTGGGCGGCACGATTTCCTTCACTTCGGCGATCGCAATCACGGGCAGCTGCTTGATGAAGAGCAGGAACCACATGAAGAACCACCCGAACGACCCGAGCAGGATCCCCATGTCGATGAAGCTCGGCGCGTAGCCCGTCCACTGCCACGGCTCGAACTCGTGCGAGAGGCCGGGCACGATGATCACGAACCGCTCGTACCACATGCCGAGGTTGATGAATAGCGACAGGATCCAGAGCCACGTGGGGTTGCGGCGCAGCTTCTGCGAGAAGAGCGAGAGCGGCAGGATCACGTTGCAGGTGAGCATGATCCACGCCGTCCACCACCACTGGCCGAACACGCGGTTCCAGAAGTAGTCCTGCTCGACCGGCACGGCGCCGTACCAGGCGATGAAGAACTCCACCATGTAGGCGCAGCCCACCACCATCGACGTGAAGAGCGTCAGCTTGGCGCCCGCGTCCATGATGTTGAGCGTGACGTAGTGCTCGAGCTTGAAGAACTTCCGGATGGGGATGATGATCGTGAACACCATGCCCATGCCCGAGAAGATCGCGCCGGCCACGAAGTAGGGCGCGAAGATGGTCGTGTGCCAGCCGGGCACCAGCGCCATCGAGAAGTCAAACGACACCACCGAGTGCACCGACAGCACCAGCGGGGTCGAGAACGCGGCGAGGAAGAGGTACGCGCGGGCGAAGTGCCGCCACTCGTTCTCGCTGTTGCGCCACCCGAACGACAGCATCGCGAGGATCGCCTTCTTCATCGGGTTCTTCTCGGCGTCGCGCAGCGTGGCGATGTCCGGGAGGAGGCCGATAAAGAGGAACGTCACCGAGATGGTGAGGTACGTCGAGATGGCGAACACGTCCCACACCAGCGGCGACTTGAAGTTCGGCCAGAGCAGCCGCCAGTTCGGGTACGGGATGAGCCAGAAGAACTTCCACGGCCGCCCGATGTGGATGATCGGGAACAGGCCCGCCGTCATCACGGCGAACACCGTCATCGCCTCCGCGCACCGGTAGATCGTGGTGCGGAAGCCGGCGCGGAACAGGTAGAGAATGGCCGAGATCAGCGTCCCGGCGTGTCCGATGCCGATCCAGAAGACGAAGGTGATGATGTACACGCCCCACATGACGGGGGGCGCGTAGCCGGCCACGCCAAGGCCCTCGTGGATCTGGTAGATCCAGCTCGTGGCGCCGATGCCCAGGCAGGTGATCGCCACCATGAGGAGCGTGAACCACCCCTTCGTGGGGCGCAGCGTCCCCATGATCTCGCGGTCGACCTGCCCGTAGTCCTTGACCGCGGGGAGCTGCAGTCCTGCCCTGGCGATGTTCGGGCGCATCGGGCCCGTGTCCTGGCCGGGCTGGGCGAGCGTGGCCATCAGCGCGCCTCCGCGGCCGCTACGTTCGCTGGCGCCGCCGCCGGATGGTTGACCTTCCTCAAGTAGACCACCGCCGTGTAGGTGTTGAGTTCCTCGAACACGTGGTACGCGCGCTTGTCCTCGACCATCCGCGCCACCGCCCACTGCTCGTCCGCGGCGTCGCCGAAGGTGAGGGCGCGCGACGGGCACGCCTGCGCGCACGCCACCGTGAACTCGTCGGGCTGGACCTCGCGGTTCTCGAGCCGCGCACGGTTCTCGGCCTCGCGGATGCGCTGCACGCAGAACGTGCACTTCTCCATCACGCCCTTGCCCCGCACCGTGACGTCCGGGTTGAGCTGCCAATTGAGCGGCTCGGGGAACGCGTACTGCGCGCGGTTCGGCTCGCCGTACCCGAACCAGTTGAAATAGCGGACCTTGTACGGGCAGCCGTTGGAGCAGTACCGCGTGCCCACGCAGCGGTTGTACACCTGCACGTTGAGTCCGTCGGGCGAGTGGTACGTCGCGTACACGGGGCAGACCGGCTCGCACGGCGCGTTGCCGCACTGCTGGCACATCATCGGGATGACGCGGGTGTCGAATTCGGCGTTGAACTCGACGTCCTTCGGCTCGCGGTCGATCTCGAAGTACCGCTCGAGGCGGATCCACGCCATTTCCCGGCCGCGCACGACGTTCGCGCCGTGCCCGGTGACGTTCGGCCAGAGCTGCGGGCCCTGCCAGGGAGCGCCCACCGTCGGGATGTTGTTCTCCGCGTAGCACGCCGTGACGCACGCCGAGCAGCCGGTGCAGCGCGCGAGGTCGACGACCATCGCCCAGCGCCGCTTGGCCACGCCGCTCCAGTGGTCCGGATCGTACTGCCCCTTCTGCGCCGACTTCGGGTCGCCGAGGTCGCCCTGCGCATCATTGGCGACCGGCGCGCGGAGGCCGGGGAGGAACTCGGTGCTCGCCTGGCCGGGGAACGTGTGCTCGTGCTCCACGCCCTCGCCGGTGCGGAACTGCTCGAGCGTCACCGCCTGCGCGATGCCGCGGTCATGCTGCCGCGCCGATCCCTCGGTGGTGACCAGCCGCGACTCGCCCGTCGCCCTGGCGATCGACGCGCGGACCCCGGCCAGCACCATCTGGCCGGAGCGCATGTCCTCGGCGACGCCGAGCAGCGCCATGGCGTTCGACCCGCACCCGCGGGCGTAGCGGCCGTACGCGGCGTGCCCGCGCCCGGCGGCCACGGCCACCGTGTCGGGCCGGATGCCGATGTAGAGGTACGCCGGCGCCGTGAGGCTGCCGGTGGACGTCGTGACCGTGACGTGGTCGCCCTGCGCGATGGACAGCTTGCGGGCCGTCTCGGGATGCAGCTCGACCACGGTCTGCCACGCGATCTTCGTGACCGGGTCGGGAAGTTCCTGGAGCCACGGCTTGTTGGCGCCGCGACCGTCGCCGAGCACCGGCGACTGGTACACGTAGAGGAAGTAGTCGCCCTGCCCTGCGGCGCCGCCGCCCTTGGGCGCGGCAGACTTCGGCGCCGGCGCCGGGAGCGCGGAGCCCCGCGTCACGGCCGTGGGAAGCGCCGCCACGAGGCCGGCGTTGCCGCCCACGCGCGCCGCGATGACGCCGCGGTAGTCGGCCGGGTACCTGCCGGCCATCTGCGGATCCGCCTTGGCGAGCGCGATGAGCACGTCGGCCGTGGCGCGCGTGCTGAACACCGGGTCCATGGCGGGCTGCTGCAGCGAAAGCGTGCCCTTCACGGGCTCGGCGTCGCCCCAGCTCTCCAGCGAGTGGTTGTCCGGGAGCACGAGGTCGCACAGCTGCGTGGTGTCGTCGGGGTAGCTCGAGAACGACACCTTGAACGGCACCTTGGCGAAGGCCTCGGCGAACTTCGCGCCGCCGGGCATCGAGTGCACCGGGTCGGCGCCACGCACGAAGGCGACGGGCACGCGGCCGGCCGCCATGCGCTCGGCGGCGTCGCGCAGCGCGGCGTGCGTCGCGATGCCCTCGAACGCCTGCGACGCCTCGGCGGGCTTGATGGTCTGCCCGACGTTGCCGAGCGCCTTGTTGATGTCGTTGATCGTGGACGCGAGCGCGGTGGCGTTGGGCCCGGCGCCGCCGGCGAGGAGCAGGCTCGGCTTGGCCGCCTTCAGCTCGGCAACGAGGGCCTCGACCGCCTCGGCGCTCACCCCCGAACGCTCGGCGGCGCCCTTGAGGTCGCCGGCGCCGCGGCCGCCCACCGCGGCGGCAATCGCTTCGGCGAGCTGCTGCACGGTGCCCGGCCGCGCCGGGATCCACGTGTCGGCGTTGAGGCCCGTCAGCGAACGGCGCGGCCCGACGTAGACCAGGCGCGGCGCACCCTCGATGCGGGCGCGCGCGTCGGCGAACGCCAGCTGCTGGGGCACGGGCAGGCCCCATCCGTCGAGGAAGTCGGCGGCGAACGACACGATGATCTTGGCCGCGCCAAGGTCGTAGCCCGGCCACGAGACGCCGAACGCCTGCCTGTTCGCGGCGACCGTGGAAATGGGCGCCTCGGCGTCGTAGGCCAGGTGGGCCGGCATGCCGAAGCCCGCCAGCCACTGGTCGAGGAACGCCGGGAACGAGCCCTGCTCGTGCTGGTTGATGAACACCGCGTCCTTCGCGGCACCGCTCTGCTTCGCGTCGGCCAGCTTCGCCGACAGCGTGGCGATGGCATCGTCCCACGTCGTGGCGACGAGCGTGTCGCCCTGCCGCTTCATCGGCGTGGCGAACCGGTCCGGGTTGTAGAGGCCCTGGAGCGACGCCTGGCCGCGGGCGCAGAGCGCACCGCGGTTCACCGGATGCGCCGGGTTGCCCTCGACCTTGATCGCGCGGCCGTCGCGCGTCTCGACGATGATGCCGCAACCAGCCGCGCACTCGCGGCACGTGGAGGCGTAGTAGGTCGAGACGCCGGGCACCGTTTCATCCGGCGACGCGACGTAAGGAATCAGCTTCTCGACCTGGTCGCTGTAGCAGCCGACGGCGGTCACCGCCGCGCCACCGACGCCAAGGACCTTGAGGAAGTCGCGGCGGCGGACGGGCTCGGCGATCACGTCGGCGATGGCGGGGTCCTTCGTTTCAGTGCTCATCGTCGGCGCCTAGTAGTGGCAGTTGGAGCAGTCGTACGTCGCGCGCTTGCGCGGCGCGGCCAGGGCGGCCGAGTCGGGCGTGTAGCCCGCCGACCGGAGACCTTCCGCGGGCGAGTAGCCCTTCACGTGGCAGCTGACGCACCAGCCCATGTTGAGCGACGCGTACTGGAACACCTGCGGCATGTTGTTCACCTGCCCGTGGCAACTCTGGCAGGTGACGCCCGCATTCACGTGGCGCATGTGCGGGAAGTGGACGTATTCCGGCACCTTGTGCACGCGGACCCACGGAATCGGCTGGCCCTTGGCCGCGTAGTCCTTGAGCTTGGCGAGATCGGGGCTGGCGGGCAGGATCGTCGGATTCTGGTGGCATCCGATGCAGGTGCTCACGGCCGGCAGGCCCGGGTCGGGCGACTTGAACGCCGAGAAGTGGCAGTACACGCAGTTGAGCTTCAGCGTGTTCACGTGCACCGGGTGCGGGAACTTGATCGGCTGCACGGGCGACCGGCCCACGCCACCACCGAGGTAGTTGGTGTAGCCCGACGCGCCCGAGTACGCGAACGGCCCACGCGGCGCCTTGCCGGCGGCTTCGCGATTGGCCTTCTGCGTCAGGGTTTCCTGCGCGGGCGCCGGCGCGTTGCCCTGCGGCGCGCGAGCGGAAGCGGTGATGATGGAGGCGGCGAGCGTGAGCGCCGCCGCAGCGGGCACGAAAACCCAGCGCGAAGGCCGTTTCATCACGCGTGACCGGGTGGTGAGGGGAGACGGATCACCGTGGACTCATGTGAAATCGTTCACAAGGCATTTCGGCGCTAAAAATGTCGAACGTTCACGCGGCAACGCAAGTCGCGCGCGTTCGCGCGCGCCGCGCGAAGGGCGGTTCCGGCTGACCGGCGCCGGTCCGGCGGCCGTCCGGCGGCGGCCGGTCGGCGCCGAAAAGGCGCATGGTCAGGCCTCGCGCGGTGCCCCGCCCTCGCGCCGCACGCGATCGATGGTCCGGAGGACTTCGAAGCACATCGCCCTCAGCATCTTGAGTTCGCGCGCGTCGGGCACGGCGCGGGCCGCGAGGGAGCGCACCGACCGCATCACGTGCTCCTCGTTCCGTGTCTTGAAGAAGTCGAGCGCGGCGAGGGCGCGCGCGGCGTCGACGTGGAAACGTTCCCATTCCTCCCGCGGCGCGGGCGGCGCCTCCTTCTTGGGCGGCGGCACCACGCGCGTGGCGTC
>JAYEKC010000657.1:0-6890 GCA_034716715.1 Gemmatimonadota bacterium
GGGGCGGGGGCGCCTCTGGGGGGGGGGGCGGGCGCCCCACCCCCGCGGCCCCGGCCCCCTGTCGGGGAAACCCTTCGGTGCGTGCGGACAATCTCCGACGCACCGCCGTCCCCGCCGCCATCACCGTGGATGGCGACGCACGCGCCGTGCCGCGGCCAGACGATGCAGCGGTGCGCCGTGCCCGACGGGGAGGTACGATGACGCGTTCCGGACTGCTGCGCTCGCTGTTGGTCGCGGCGCCAGTTGCGCTGGCCGCCCAGGCCGCGCCGCCGAATGATGCCATGCGCACGGCGTTCGCCGCCATGAAGCAGAACGTCGCCCAGATCCAGTTCGCGCCCGAGAAGGACCGCTGGGAAGCGAACGTCGAACTCTGGACCATCCGGATGGCCAACACCGGCGCCCTGTCGAAAGCCGAGTTGCAGAAGATGGACACGGCGTTCCGCCGGATGCAGGCGAACGTCGCGCGGCTCATTGCTCCGGCCGAGAAGGAGCGCTGGACGGCCAACCGCGACATGTGGGAGATCGTCCTCGGCAAGTCAACCGCAGGCGCCACGAACGGTCAGACGCTCCTGCGCGGCCAATTCGCGGTGATGGAGGACAACGTGCCGAAGATCACCGACGCCGACGAGCTCGGGCGGTGGTCGGCGAACATGACGCTCTGGCGGGAGATGCTCGCGCGACCTTAACACCGGGCCCCCGGGCGGGATGGGGCTGACATTACCCGGGTTGCCCTGAAGCCGTCACGCAGCTCAATGCACAGGTCACGCGCCCGCCAGGTTGCGCGAGTTGACTGTGCCGTGCAGTCACTGCAGCATTCAGCGCAGTCATGCACCCCCACGTGACCATTCGCGGCATCCGGCCCGACGACGGCTGGGCGGCGCGTTGCGCGCCCGACGCCTGCCGGTGCGATGCGCCGGTGACTCCAGGGGGTGGTGATGGGCGGCGGCCGGATCCGGCGCGCCCGCAGCGGACCCTTCACACTCCAGAGGTCGCAGACATATGAGCATCCAGGGAATGCTCCGTGCCTTGCGCGGCCCGGGGGCGCTTCTCGCCGTTTGTGCGGGAGGCGTGCTCCAGGCCCAGCAGGGCTCCATCGCGGTCACGGTGACCGAAGCCGGAACCGCGACGCCAGTCGCCCAGGCGCAGGTCGCGCTTGCGGGTAGCCTGATCGGCGGCCAGACCGCCGCCGACGGCAAGCTCACCCTCCGGGGCGTTCCCGTCGGAACGCAGACGGTGCGCGTCCTGCGCATCGGCTTCGCGGAGGCGAAGCAGACCGTCACGGTGAGCGCGGGGCAGACGACCGCCGTCTCGGTTGCGCTGTCGCCGGTCGCGGTGAGCCTCACGCCGCTCGTGGTGACCGCCACGGGCACGGCGATGCGCAAGGAGGTGGGCACCACGATCTCCACGATCGACGCCCTGGCCACGGTGGAGTCGTCGCCGATCATCACGGTGAGCGACCTCCTCGCCGCGCGCGCGCCCAACGTCGTGGTGACGACCGGGACGCAGTCCGGTTCCGGCAGCCGGACCCGCATTCGCGGCATCGCGTCCATCAGCCTCAGCAACGAGCCGATCTTCGTGATCGACGGCATCCGCATGACGGCGGACGTGTCGAGCTCGAGCCTGTTCACCGGTGGCGCGCAGCCGAGCCGCATCAGCGACATCAATCCCGAGGAAATCGAGAACATCGAGGTCGTGAAGGGGCCATCGGCGGCCGCGCTCTACGGCACCGACGCCGCCAACGGCGTCATCCTCATCACGACCAAGCGCGGCAAGGCGGGCAACGCCCGCTGGAACGTGCACTCGGAGTTCGGCCTGATCCAGGACCGCAACCAGTATCCCACCGCCTACACGCTCTTCGGCAAGGCGCCCGGGGCCACGACCGAGCTTGGGTTCAACCAGTGCAACAACCAGCGGGTCGGGCAGGGCACGTGCCTCGTGGACAGCGTCGCCGCGCTGAACCTGTTTGCCAACGATTCGCTCACGCCGATCGGCATCGGCGACCGGCAGTCACACGGCGTCCAGCTGTCCGGCGGCACGGAAGCGGTCCGCTACTTCGTGTCCGGCGAGGTGGAGAACGAAGTGGGCATCATGAAGCTTCCCCGGTTTGAGCGGGACCGCTTTGCCCGCGAGGGCACGGCCATCCGCCCGTGGACCGACCGTCCGAACGCCTCCTCGCGACAGAGCGTCCGCGTGAACCTCAATAGCGCCGTGACGCCAAACCTCGATCTCTCGCTCTCGACGAACTTCATCGGAAGCGACTCGCGGTTCTCGCTGGAGTCGAACGCGACCGCGGGCATCGGGTCGCAGGCGTTCGGCGGGCCGGGCTGCATCGCCTGCCTCCCCGCCCGTGTGGTGCAGGCGCAGGCCGGCCAGCCCCCGCTCAACACGCCGCTATACGGGTACCGTGCGTGGACCCCGGGATACTCGTGGCAGGAAAAGGCCGGCCAGACGCTGAACCGGTTCCTCGTGTCGGCCACGGCCAACTGGCGGCCGGCGTCGTGGTCGCAGGTGCGCGCCACCATTGGCGACGATTTCACCGACCGCATCGACAACAACCTCCTGTTCAACGGCGAGGGGCCGCCCATCACGGCGACCTACCGCAACGGCAAGGCCAACACGTCGCGCACGGACTTGCGCAACACGAGCGTGGACGTCTCCAACACGATGCAGTGGAACTTCAACCCGTCGGTCACGTTCAAGACGACGGTGGGCGTGCAGTACCAGTTCTCCGGCTTCCGCCAGGCGCAGGCCAACGGGTCCGAGATCCCGCCGGGCGCCCAGACGCCCAACGGCGCCACCACGCGGACCGCGTCCGAGGCGACCACGCTCCAGAAGACGCTCGGCGCGTTCGTTGAGGAGGCCGCCGCGATCAACGACCGCCTGTTCATGAACGTCGCCGTGCGGACGGACCAGAACAGCGCGTTCGGCAAGGCGTACAAGCGCGTGTACTACCCGAAGGCGCAGGTCGCGTGGGTGGTGAGCGACGAACCGTTCTTCCGCGCCCCGCGCTGGCTCTCGGAGCTGCGCGTGCGCGGCGCCATCGGCTCGTCGGGCGTGCAGCCGGGCTCCAACGCCGCCCTGCGGTACTTCTCCACGTCGCTGCAGAGCGTGAACGGAACGGACGCCTCCGGCCTCCAGATTTCCGCCCTCGGCAACACGAACCTGCGGCCCGAGCGCAGCACGGAGTGGGAGCTGGGCTTTGACTCGAAGGTGTTCCACAACCGGCTCAACTTCGACATGACGTACTACAACAAGCGTACGTCCGACGCGCTGATCGACGCGATCGTCGCGCCGTCCGCCGGTTCCGCCGCGAGCGTGCAACGCAACATCGGTGCGGTCGGCAACTCGGGTTGGGAGTTCCAGGTGAACACCCAGGTCATGGACCGGCGCTACCTCTCGTGGGACCTCACGGCGACGTTCTCGTCGAACGCCAACAAGGTGATCTCGCTTGGCGGCACGCCCACCCAGAAGGGCACCACCAACTGGATCGCCGAGGGCTACCCGATCAACGGCTTCTTCGAGAACCCCATCCTCGGCTGGAAGGACAAGAATGGCGACGGGCTCATCACCTACTGGCCCGACTCCGCCCGCAACGAGATCTTCGTCGGCGACAGCGACGTGTTCCTCGGCTACAACCAGCCGCGGTACCTCAGCAGCATCACGTCGGGATGGGACCTCCTCCGGCGCCGCCTGCGCATCCAGGCCCTGTTCGACTACCGGGGCGGCAACAAGTGGTACAACAACACCGAGCGCATCCGGTGCACGCGGCCCAATTGCGCCGGCCGCATGAACCCGTACGCCCCGCTGTCCGTTCAGGCCACGACCACCGCGGCGCTCGAGCACCCGGCCAAGACGAACGCCGGCTACTTCGAGGACGGCGCGTTCGTTCGCTTCCGCGAGCTGTCCGCGCAGTACACGTTCGCGGACGAAACCGCCGCCCGGTTCTTCCGGGCGCGGAGCGCCAACATCGTCCTCTCGGCGCGCAACCTGAAGAAGTGGACCAAGTACAGCGGCGTGGACCCCGAGAGCGACTTCACGGGCGCTGCCGGCGACACGCCGTCGGAGTTCCAGACGATGGGGCCGCCGTCGTACTTCACGTTCCGCGTCAACGTCGTCTTCTAACGCCCACGATGAGTTCCCTCATGCATACGACCAAGAAGATCGGCGGGCGGCGCGCGCGGGCAATTGCCGGCGCCGTGCTCCTCGTCCTCGCTCCCGCCTGCAGCGGCGGAATCACCGAACCCCTGCTCGAAGTGATCGATCCGGACCTGATCCTTCCCTCGAGCGTCAACTCGCTCGCGGGCGCGCGCGCCGTCGCCACCGGCGCGCTCGGCCGCTTCCGCAATGCCACGGCCGGTGCCGAGAGCATGTGGATGTACGGCGGCCTCATGACCGACGAGTGGGCCACGAGCTCGACGTTCGTGCAGAACGACGAAACCGACCAGCGGAAGGTGCAGCCGCTGAACACGCAGGTGACCGGGTTCTTCCGGAACGTCAACCGCGTGCGCACCGCCGCTAACCAGGCGATCCCGTTGCTCAAGCAGTACGACTCGACGAACACGGCGCTCATCGCCGAGATGTACTTCGCGCGGGGATTCGCCGAGATGCAGCTCGCCCAGGACTTCTGCAACGGCATCCCGTTGTCGAACGCCGCCGGCGACGAGGTCGTGTACGATGCGCCCCGCACCGGCGCCGAGGTCCTGGCCGTGGCGGTGGCGTCGTACGACTCCGCCATCACCATCGCCTCGAAGCTGACCGACGCCCAGAGCACCCTCATCGCGAACGCGGCGAAGGTCGGCAAGGGCAGGGCGCTGATGGGGCTCAACCGGTACGCCGACGCAGCCACGGCCGTCGCCGGAATCGCCACGAGCTTCAAGTACCAGCATACGTTCTCGCTGACCACCTCCGACAACATCATCTGGAACCAGGGGTTCAGCGCCAAGCGCTACAGCGTGGGGGACAGCATCGAGGGAAACAATCGCGACATCTTCGTGAAGAACGCGATCCCCTTCACCTCGGCGCAGGACCCCCGCCTGCCCGTGCGCGACTCGAAGTTCTCGGGCGCCGTCACGATCGGCCAGGACGGTGGCACGGTGATGCGCCTGACCACCATCTACGATCGCCTGACGTCGATCGACGTCGTCAACGGCATCGACGCCCGGCTGATCGAGGCCGAGGCGAAGCTCGCGGCCGGCGACGTCACGGGGTGGCTGGCAACGCTCAACGGTCTCCGGAATGGCGCCAACCGGGTCACGACGACCGGGACGGTCACCGTGCCGTCGATGGCGAATCTCGCGGACCCGGGCAACACCGCCGCCCGCGTGAGCCTCACGTTCCGCGAAAAGGCCTTCTGGACGTTCTCGCGCGGCCAGCGGCTCGGGGACCTCCGGCGCCTCATCCGCCAGTACGGTCGCGCCTCAACCGACGTGTTCCCCGAGGGCGTGCACTTCAAGGCCGGCAACTACGGAACGGACGTGAACTTCCCCGTGGTCACCGACGAGGAGAACAACCCGAACTTCAAGGGGTGCATCGACCGCAAGGCGTAGCGGTCGCCGCGATTGGCGCGCGGTGGGGGTGGGCGCACGCCCTCCCCCACGTCGCGTTCAGGGGCGCGGGGGCGGCGTGAACGTGAAGGGCAGGTGGTACACCTGCGCCACCGGGCGGCCGTCGCGTTCCGCGGGCACGAACACGGCGTCGGCCACGACCGCCTTCACCGGGTCCACCAGCTCGGCGTGCGTCGCCGATACGACGCCGATGGACGCGGGATCGGCCCGCCCGTCGGCCGTCACGATGAACTCGAGCACCACCGTGCCGCCGGCGCCGGCGGACAGCAGCGAGTCCGGATACGTCGGCGTGCCGATGGTGGTGAGACGCGCCGGATGCTCCACTTCGCCTGGCTCAAACACGCGGTGCGCGTCGAGCAGGTGCCGGATCGAATCCGTCGGAATCGTGTTGCGCCGGGGCCGCCGCTCGCCCTGCCGCGTCCAGATGAGGATCGAACCGCATCCCTGCGCCGACATCGGGCCGCGGAACTCCGGCGGCACCAGCGCCGCGCTCGCGTACACCTCGATGGCCTCGATCGTGCTCACCGGCACCGTGTTCGGGTCCAGCGGCAGGCCCAGGATGGCGATGCCGTCGAGGAAGTAGAGCGGGATGCAGCGGTTCTGGCGGAGCCACACCGTTTCGGGGTTCATCGCCGTACGGACAATCTGGACGCCGGGAATTCGGCGCATGATGTCCGTGAACTGTGCCGGGTTCATCTTCATGAAGTCGTTCCGGAAGAGGAACCGGCCGTTGCCCGATTCGCGCGCGCGCTTGCGGACCTGGCTGATGGGCGAGAACTCATTCATTTCGGCGGTCACCAGCACGGGCCGGATCATCTGCAGCGTGCGGGTGAGGTGCACGACCAGCGGCTCGGCGGAGGGCTCGACGGCGACGGTCTCCGGGCGGAACCCGATGCGGCGCACCACGAGGCGGCGTATCACGCCTGACGCCACGATGAATTGGAAGCTGCCGTCATCGGTGGTCGTTGCGCCCGTGGCGGAGCCGGTCGGCCGGACGTCGGCGCCCACCACGCGCTCGCCGTCGCCGGCGACGACGGTGCCCGCCACGCGAAGCGGCGTGCCCTGCGCCCCCGCCATGCCCGGAAGGAGCAGGAGGGCGGCTGCCGCGGTAGCGGACACCAGGGGGTTCATTCGTATCGGTGGCCTCATCGTCCTGTGGCAAGCCCCGCGTTTGGGGGTGGGCGTGCCTTTCCCGATATATGGTACCCCCGGGCCGCCCGTCCAGTCACGCCCCGTTGACCGGTTGGCGGGCCGGCGGCACGTTTCACCGTATGGATGAAATCAAGGTCACCGCCGACAAGCTCAAGGGGAAGCTCAAGGAGCTTG
>JAYEKC010000658.1:0-6882 GCA_034716715.1 Gemmatimonadota bacterium
GCGGTCGTGGCGGCGCGCAGCCGCAGGAGCCGCCCAAGCTGAACCCGAACGCGAGCGGCCTGTTCCGCTCCGACAACAAGGGCCGCAGCTGGACCATCACCAGCAACTGCAATGCGCGCCCGATGTACTTCTCGCAGGTGCGCGTGGATCCGCAGAACCCGAACACGGTGTACGTGTCGGGCCTGCCGTGGGCCAAGTCCACGGACGGCGGCAAGACGTTCGCCACGCTCGACGCGGCCGGCGGCAACAACACGTCGGGCCACGTGGACAACCACGCGATGTACATCGACCCGAAGAACCCGCGGCACCTGATGATCGGCAACGACGGCGGGCTCGACATCTCGTGGGACCAGGGCCACACGTGGGACTACGTCAACACGATGGCCACGGGCCTCTCGTACTGGGTGAGCGCCGACATGCGCCGGCCGTACTGGGTGTACACGGGGCTGCAGGACAACGGGTCGTGGGGCGGGCCGAGCGGCGTGCGCGGCCAGGACGGCATCACGAACTCGCACTGGTTCGGCATCGGCGGCGGCGATGGCTTCCAGACCGCCGTGGATCCCACGCAGTACAACATCGTGTTCACGGAGTCGCAGGACGGCAACACGAGCCGGTACGACCTGTTCACCGGGGCGCAGCAGAGCATCCGCCCGGTGGCGCAGGGCGGCGGCAAGGGTGGCCCCGCGGACCAGGCGATGGACGGCTGCCGCGACGGCTCGATCCTCACCGGCGGTCGCGGCGGCGGTGGTGGTGGCGGCGGCGGCCGTGGCGGCGCGGGTGGCCGTGGCAACGTGCTGAACGCCAGCGCCGGCGACGGCTCGCGCTTCAACTGGAACACGCCGTACATGCTGTCGCCGCACGACCCGCGCATCCTGTGGTACGGTGGCGCGCGCGTCTATCGCTCCACCAACCAGGGCGACACGTACATGCAGAGCCCCGACCTCACCAAGCAGGTGGATCGGTGCAAGATCAACCTGATGGGCGCACCCGGAAACCGGACGCAGCTCTCGAAGAACGACGGTGTGTCGCAGTACTCGACCGTCATCGCCGTGTCCGAGTCGCCGGCGCGCGCCGGCGTGGTGTGGGCCGGTACCGACGACGGCAACCTGCAGGTGAGCCGCGACAACGGCGCGACGTTCACCGAGGTTGGCAGGAACCTGCCCGGCATGCCGTCGGGCGCGCTCACGGGCGACAACCCGTACTGGATCGCGCGCATCGACGCGTCGCACTTCGACGCCGCGACGGCGTACGTGGCCGTGGACGGCCACCGCAGCGACGACCTCAAGCCGTACGTGTTCGTCACGACGGACTTCGGCGCGACGTTCCGCAGCATCTCGTCGAACCTGCCGGCCTACGGCAACGTGCAGGTGATCCGCGAGGACCCGAAGAACCCCGACCTGCTCTACGTGGGCACCGAGTTCGGCCTCTACGTCTCGCTGAACCGGGGGCAGAGCTGGGAGAAGTTCATGAACGACTACCCGACCGTGCGGACGGACGACATCCTCATCCATCCGCGCGACGGCGACCTCATCATCGGGTCGCACGGGCGCTCGGTGTGGATCGCCGACGACATCACGCCGCTGCAGCAGCTCACGGCGTCGGTGCGCAACGAGGACGCGCACCTGTTCGACGTGCGCGACGCCGTGGCGTACGTCACGGACCGCACCGACAACCAGCAGATCGCCGGCCAGAAGGTGTGGCGCGGCGGCAACGCGCCACGCGGCACGGCCATCAACTACTACCTGAAGGGCGCTGCGAACGACGTGAAGCTCGCCATCAGCGACAACCAGGGCCGGCAGCTCTGCTCGGGTGATGCGCCGAAGTCGGCGGGCATCAATCGCGTGCAGTGGATGCTCACGGCGCCGATGCTGGCCGGCCAGGGTGGCGGCGGCCGCGGCGGCTTCGGTGGTGGTGGTGGCGGCGGTGGGCGCGGCGGCGCGAACGCCGCGGCGCCCAACACGAGCTGCGGGCCCGCCGAGGAGGGCGGGTTCGGGTTCGGCGGTGGTGGCGGCGGCCGCGGCGGGTTCGGCGGCGGCGTCCAGCCGGGCACCTACACCGTCACCCTCACCGTGAACGGCAAGGCGATGACCAAGTCCGTTCGCGTGCTCGAGGACGTGTGGAGGGGAGAGAAGTAGACAGCAGACAGTAGACGGTAGACAGGGCGGGCGCCTCGAACTCCGGGGCGCCCGCTTTGCATCCCCGTGCGCGCCGCCGCGTGCTGCAGGCAACCGACCGCACGCCGCAGGCCCATCGCGCGTTAACGGCCCGACGAGGACGCGCGTGATATCGTACGCCCATGTTCCTCCAGAACTGGTGGTACACCACCCTCCTCGGCGTCGAGGCGCCGGCGTCGCCGCCGCTCACCGGCGACCACGAAGCCGACCTCGTGATCGTGGGCGCGGGCATGGCGGGCATCTGCGCCGCCCTGCGCGCCATGAAGTCGGGCCGCCGCGTGACGATCCTCGAGCGCAACGTGTTCGGCGGCAGCTCCACCGGGAAGAGCGCGGGGTTCCTCACGCCCGATTCCGAGCTCGAACTCTCGCAGCTGATGCGGCGCTTCGGGCCCCAGGGCGCGAAGGACCTCTGGTCCGTTCCGGTGCGCGGCATCGAGATCATCCTCGCCACCGCGCGCGAGCACGGCTTTTCGTGCGACCTCATCCGCCAGGACAGCCTCTACCTCGGCAAGGGGAGCTCGGGCGCGGAGGCCGTGCGCGAGGAGGCGAAGTCCCGGAAGGCGCTCGGGTTCGCGTCCACCGTCTACTCGGCGGCCGACCTGCGGCAGGTGGTCGGCTCCGACGCATACACCGGCGGCATCCGCTACGCCGACACATACGGCATCGACGCGCTCCAGTTCGCGCAGCAGGCAAAGCAGGTGCTGCTCGCCGGCGGCGTGCGGGTGCACGAGAGCACCGAGGTGCTCGAAATCACGGACCACGTGATTCGCACGCACCTCGGTACCGTGCGCGCGGAGCAGGTCATCGTGTGCGCCGACAAGCTCACGCGCACGTTCACGCCGCACGCCGCGAACGTGTACCACGCGCAGACGTTCCTCTCCATCAGCGAACCGCTTGGCGACGCGGAGATCGCGTCGCTGTTCCCGTCCGAGCCGCTGCAGTGCTGGAACTCCGACCTCGTCTACAGCTACTTTCGGCTCACGGGCGACCACCGGCTGCTGCTCGGCGGCGGCAGCGCGCTCACGACGTTCTCGCTCCAGGCCCTGCAATCGGAGCGCGTCATCGCCAGCGTGGTGCGCGAGTTCCGGCGCGCGTTTCCGCAGCTCCGGAACGTGCGCTTCGTCCAGTACTGGCCCGGCCTCATCGACACCACGCGCGACCTGCTGCCCACCGTGCTCCGCGACGACGACGCGCCGTGGCTGCACTTCGTGCTCGGCTGCGTGGGCCTGCCGTGGGCCGCCTTCTGCGGCGACTTCGCCGCGCGGCACGTGCTCGACCCGGGCAACCAGGACGACCGGCACTACTACCATTACTTCCGGCCGGACCGACCGTTCTTCGTGCCGCTCTGGGCCGAGGGCGTGATGGGGAAGCCGCTCGTGTTCGCGCTGAACAACGCGTGGGCGAAGTACGTGCAGGTGGACCGGACGCGATAGCGGACCTCCGGCCCTTGTAACCCGAGTCCGCCGGCGCCCATCTTCTGTGCGGGTTCCGGCGGCCGTCGGCCCCGCACCATCGCCGGGGGAGCCTTGCCCAGCACGTCCGCGACTGCACGCGTGATACGGTCCTTCCGGCGGGCGCCGGGATTCGTGGCGATTGCGACGGTGTCGATGGGCATCGCCCTCGGGATCTCCACCAGCGTCTTCGCGATGATGGATGCGCTCACGCACCCGGATCCGCCATTCCGCGACGTGGACCAGCTCTACACGGTCAGCTTCAGCGTGCGCGTCGCCGACCCACCGCCGGCCTCGGTGCTGAACGACGGCGTCCTCGGGCTCGACGGCGTGGAACGCGTCGCCGGGTGGCAGCCCCAGGGCAACGGTGTCGCCGTGATGTTCGGCGGCTACGTGCGGCCGACGCTCGTCGGGATGGTCTCGCCCGGGTACTTCGGTCTCCTCGGCACCACGCCGCGCCTCGGCCGCCTCTTCTCGGAGGCCGATCACGCGAGCGAGGACGTCGCGGTGGTGAGCGACAAGGTGTGGCGCCGCGACTTTTCCAGCCGCGCTGCCATCGGCGACGCGACCGTGCGCGTGGACGATCGCGTGTATCGCATCGTCGGCGTGCTGCGCCCCGGCACCGACCGCTCCCTCACGCCGGACGTCTACGTTGCCGCGCCCAACCGGCCGGCAGGATGGCCGTGGCTCCTCGTCCGGCTGAAGCCCGGCGTCACGGTGGCCGAGTTCCAGCCGCGGCTCAAGGAGATGAACGAGCGGCTGAGCAAGCTCTACTCGCGCGCGCCCAAGGACCGCGGCATCGGCGCGTACATCCGGTCGCTGCGCCCGGATCCGCTTGCCGTGCGCGACTTCCACCGCGCCATGGTGGGCGCCGCCGCGTGCATCCTGCTCATCGCGTGCGCGAACGTGGCCGCCCTGATGCTCGCGCGCGGGCTGGCCCGCAAGCGCGACTACGCCCTGCGGCTCGCGCTCGGCGCGCGCCCGCTCGAGATCGGCCGCGAGGTGATTATCGAGGTGGGCATCCTCGCGCTGCTCGGCTGCGTGGCCGGCGTGCTGGTCACGTCGTGGTTCGTCGGCCTCATCGGCGGGGCCATGCCGCCCGAGATGGAATGGCAGGGATTCCTGCAGCCGCAGTGGAGCTGGCGCGTGCTTGCCCTCTCGGCCGGCGCCGTGATCGTCTCGGTGGGCGTGGCCGGCGGCTTCCCGGCGTGGATGGCGGCGCGCACCGACCCCGCGGGCCCGCTCAAGGAAGGCTCCGG
Organism: Gemmatimonadota bacterium; assembly: GCA_034716715.1. Taxonomy (GTDB): domain Bacteria; phylum Gemmatimonadota; class Gemmatimonadetes; order Gemmatimonadales; family Gemmatimonadaceae; genus Fen-1231. Next base: position 4,885 of record JAYEKC010000658.1, read on the forward strand.
CTCCACCACGGGCCGCGCGGGCACGCGCTTCCGTTGGCTCGTGATCGCCGAACTCGCCATCGCGATGACGCTGCTGATGAGCACCAGCCTGATGCAGAAATCCATCCGGCTGATGGAGCGCTACGACTTCGGCTATCCCGTGGAGCAGCTGGCCATCGCCGGCGTCGGCGCGCCGTGGCGCCAGGACTCCACGTCGCTCGAGGAGATGGCGCGGCGGCAGCAGCAGGCGCTCGACTTCATTCGCGCCACGCCGGGCGTGGCCGCCGCCGAGATCTACGCGCGCCAGTCGTGCGGCGTGCTCCAGAATGTCATCGTCACCGACCGGACGGCCGAGGGCGGGCCGTCGCTCGCGATGGGCTCCAACGCGCGCGGCACCGGCGGCTGCGCGGCGGTGGGGCCGCGCTTCTTCCGGCTGGCCGGCATCGACGTCGTGGCGGGTCGCGACTTCGAAGCGGGCGACCTCACGGGCGCCGGCGCCGCCATCCTCGACCAGAACACGGCGAGCCGGCTCTTTCCGGGCGAGTCGCCACTTGGGCACAAGCTCAAGCTTGGCGGGTGGCGCTCGACCGCCGACTGGTACACCGTCGTCGGCGTCGTCCGCAATCACCGCCTTGGCTTCGACCAGCACCCCGAGCTGGGCGCCGACACCACCGCGACGATCTACCTCGTGTCCGGGTTCCAGCAGGCGATCTCGGCGCGGCCCGACCGGCGGCCGCGCGGATCGCTCTCGATGGCGTTCCTGGTGCGGATGTCGGGAAACCCGGACTCCACGACGCTCGCCGTCACGCGCGCGCTGCAGCCGCTGGTGCCGGGCGGCGGGCGCGCGGCGGTGGTGAAGTGGAACTCCGGCTACTACGAAATGCTGCGCACGGAGGACTTCCTCGCGCTCGTGTTCACGTGCCTCGGCCTGGCGTCGCTGCTCCTCGGCGCGGCCGGGCTCTACAGCGTGGTGTCATATGTCACCGGGCAGCGCATGCGCGAGTTCGCCGTGCGCGTGGCCCTCGGCGCCACCACGCGCAACGTGTCGCGGCTCGTCCTGCGCGAGGCGTTCCTGATGGCCATCGGCGGAACGGCCGTCGGCGCGGGCTTCGGCATGTGGGCCGCGTTCCTCCTCTGGGACCGGATGTGGGGCATCTACCCCGTGGACGCCGAGGCGCTGGTCGTGGCCGAGGCGGTGCTGGTGGTGACCACGATGGTGGCGTGCCTCGTGCCGGCGCTGCGCGCCGCGAAGGCCGACCCCCTCGAGGTCATGCGGGCGTACTAGCCCGGCGGGAGGCGCGGCTGGCACGCTGCCGGCGCGCGCCATATTCTCTCGACGGAGGCATTCGCCTCCGGCACGTACATATGAAAGAGGCCCCCATGGTTCGCCCTCGCATCGCGTGCGCGCTGAGTGCCGCGCTTTTTCTCGCCGTCGCGGCGTGGGGCGGGCCGTCGGGCGCGCAGGGCAGCGTTCCGCGCGCGCCGAGCGCGGGGGCGTCGGCGGCGCGATCCGGGCGTGGCGTGATCGACGGCGTTGTCACCGACACGAACCTCGCGCCGCTCGCCAATGCAACGGTGCAGGTTCTGGGCTCCGAGGTCTCGGTGACGACGGGCGCGAACGGCAGGTTCCGGATCACGGGCTTGCCGGAAGGCGATCACCTGGTCGCCGCGCGGCGCGTCGGCTACGCCCAGTTTGTCTCATTGCTCACGGTCGCGGCCCACGACACTCTGCGACCGTCGTTTTCCCTGGAGCGGTTTGCCGAACTCGGCCCGGTGGTCGTGAAGGCGAAACCGGTCGCGGTCCGGCTGGCGGAATTCGAGGCACGCAAGTCCCTTGGCTTCGGCCACTTTCTCGACCAGGCACAGATCGATTCCCTGCGAAAGTCATTCGCCGCCGACCTCCTGCGTACGTTGACGCAGGCCATCCAGGTGCGATCCAACGCGCGCGGCGGCCAGTTCGCCGTCAGCCTGCGCGGCGGCCGGCTGGGGGGAACCTGCATTTACGAGGTGTTTCTCGAT
>JAYEKC010000659.1:0-6881 GCA_034716715.1 Gemmatimonadota bacterium
TCGTGGGCGGCGTCGCGGGGCGGATGTCGGCGGGCGCGCCGTTTCCGCTGCCCAGCCGGCCGGGAAGCGCGCCGTCGGCGGCCGCGAAGCCCGTTTCGTTCTCGTCTCCGGACGAGGCGATGCGCACGCTCGTGGCGTCGCAGGAGGCCTACCAGAACGCCGCGGCCTTCCTGGCCGCGCAGGACACCACGCAGCGTTTCGTGGGCCTCGACTCGGATTCGTACCGTACGCGGCTCGCGGCGCTCGACGACATGGCGGCCGCGTCGCGGACGGCCCTGTACCGGTCGCCGCAGGATCCGCTGCTCAACCAGTACTACCTCGCGTTCCAGACGGCGCGCGAACAGACGCTGCGCGCGCTGGCGGCGTCGCTGCCGGCGTCGCGGCCGATGGGCAGATACTAGGGGCAACGGGATCGGGGAACCGGGGAACGGGGGGAGAGGGGCAGGCAGGCGTGACAGAAAACCAGGAACGGTGTCGGAGGATGAAGTGACGGGAGACGGCAGGGTGAACGGATACGCGTTGGTGGTTCGGGCACGCATCGCGATCGCCGTCGGGGCGGTGGCGGCGGCGGTCATGGCGGCCGCGCCGGCGGGGGCGCAGCCGCGGCCTCGGCGCATTGTCGTGGACTCGGCGCGCACCGATTCGAGCTTCACGTTCCGCATCGCGGTGGAGCCCGGGGACTTGCTCCGCATGGTTGGCGAGTTGATGGCGGCGCGGCAGGCCGAGGAGCGCCTGGCGCAGACGCTGCGCGAGGCGCAGGCGATGCAGGCCGACGCCGCGCGGATGCGCGACATCGAGGAGCAGCTGGCGGTGGTCGCGAGGCGCAACGCCGGGCTCGCCTCGGCCATCCGCCTGCAGTGCGCCCGCGACGACGTCGCGCCCGACGGCTACCTCGGCGTGAACTTCGTGGGTCTCGACGTGCGCCGCGTGAACGACGGCCCGGCGCTCTACTACTTCTCGGCGAACCCGAAGATCGTCTCGGTGGAGCCGGGGTCGCCGGCGCAGCGCGCGGGCCTCGAGGCCGACGACCAAGTGATCGCGATCGCGGGCACCGACGTCACGAAGCCGGTGCCCCTGGCGGCTCTGCTGAAGCCCGGCGCGCGGGTGGTGGTGCGCGTGGACCGCGGCGGCCAGCAGAAGGACGTGACCGTGACCGTGGGCAAGCGGCCGGACGACGCGCCGTCGCCGTGCGACGGGCTGGACGACGTGCTGACGGCGTCGCGGTGGGCGCCGCAGATCTCGATCCTGCGTGCGCCGGCGCCCGCCCGCTCGCCACGGGCAGCGCCCGGGGGCGCGATCGCGCGGGTCTGGACGTCGGATTCGGCGCGGTCGGGACAGGGGTTCGCGTTCATCACGCCGTTCGCGCCCGCCGGCAACATGATCGGCGGCGCGCAACTCCTTACGCTCGATGCCGAGTGGAAGGAAACAGTCGGCATGGATAAGGGCCTGCTGGTGCTCTCGGTGGCGCGTGGCACGCCGGCCGAGGCGGCAGGCCTGCGCAAGGGCGACGTGATCGTCGCGGCCGGCGATTCGACGCTTACGGCGCCGGTCACCCTGTGGCGGCTGTTCAACCAGGCCGGGCCGTCGGGGCTGTCATTGAAGGTGATGCGGGCCCGGCAGCCCATCGCCATCGTGCTCCGGGCCGGCGAGCCGCGGCGATAGCTCAGCGCCCGGCGGGGGCGCTGACGGGCCCGGGCGGCAACCGGTAGATGAGGTTCGCCGTGCGCAGGTCGGCCGGCGACAGCTGCATGGCGTGGACGCGCGGCGCCATGATGTTGTCGGGATTCGACGAATGGTCGAGCCCGATGAGGTGTCCCACCTCGTGCAGCGCGATGGCGTGCACGGCGTGGCGGTCGTAGGCCTGCCCGGTCGCGGAATGCAGCGCGAGTTCGATGTCGGCGCCGAGTATCCACCAATTCACATCGCGCGCCCAGTAGGTCTTGCCGGCGGCCTGGTCCGGGAAGTGATCCACCCAGCGCACGCGGACCTCGGCGGCCGCGGAATCGCCGATGAACAGGAAGCGCACGGGAATGCCCGCGTTCGACCAGTTGTAGAACGCATCGCGCGCCCGATCGGGGAAATCCGGCCAGAAGTCACGGACGCCCGGGGAGCGTTGGATCCAGACCGTGATGGGGTTGTCGCGGCGATCGACCCAGCGCGCGATGTTGCCGCCGCGCGCCGCGAGGATCTCGTCGATGTAGGTCAGGTCGCGGCCGCCGGCGACCTCGCGCTGGATGGCCGCATAGTCCCGCGGCGGGGGCGGCGGGAGATCGGAGCGGCGAACACGGACGAGGTCGCCTTCCTGCGTGCGGACCTCAACCTCGGTCCCGGCGGTGTCGGGGGGCGCGGGTCGCGGCCGGGCGCGGGACGTGCGGGCCGACTGGATCGCGACGAAGGCGCCGAACGCGACGACGGTCGAAAGGAGGAGGACGTCGCTGCGCTTCACCGGCCGCGGTCCGGGGCGTCGAGGAACGGCGTCACGATTCCGAAGAACCGTTCCGGCTGCTCCCAGAACGGCATGTGGCCCGCCTGAGCGACGACCTCGACGCGCGCGTGCGGGATGATCGCGGCAGTCTCTCGGGCCAGGCCTGGTGGGATGACGTCGTCGGCGCCGTGCACCAGCAGCGTGGTGGCGGCCACGCGCTCTGCGTCGGCCCGCCAGTCGTAGCCTTCGCGGCGGAGCCGCGCCGCGACCGCCGCACCGGTCTGGCTGGTCTCGTTCGGTGGCGCAAAGCCGCGGGTCATGTCGGGGTCGGCGAAGTACGCCGGATAGATGGCGCGGGAATACTCGCCGTGGGTCTGCGGGTTGTCGTCCTCGAGCAGGCGCGGGTCGAGCGAGGCGAGAATCGCCCGCTCGGGCCCCGCGAGGCGCGCCAGGGCGGCCTCGTGGAGCCCGGGAATCCACCCGCACGTCACGCCGACGGCGTCCACCATCACGAGGCGTCGGACGCCGTCGGGGTCACGCGAGGCGGCGAGCATCGCGATGCCGCCGCCCCACGAATGGCCGAGCACGTCCCAGCGCGCAATGCTCAGGGCCTCGCGAATCGCGGGGAGGTCGCCGGCGTCGAACTCCACGCGCGACTGGCGCGGGCCGGGCGCCGCCTGCGAGGCGCCCCGGCCGCGCAGGTCGTAGAGGATGAGCTGGCGGCCGGCCGCGAGCGGTGCGAGCGCGGGCCAGAGCAGGGCGTGGCTGTAGATCATCCCGCCGTTGACGCACGCCAGTGGCGGCGTGCCGGGCACCGGCGGCGACATGAACACGGCGAAGTCGAGTCCCCGCGCGTGCACCGTGTGCCGCGTGAGCCGCGGCGCCCGCGGCTGGGTGCGCCGGAACGCCGCATACCGTTCACGCGCCGACACTGCCGGCGGGTTGGACACGGTCGGCGCCCGCGAAGGGCGGTCGTGTACGGGTGTATCCTTCAGGGACATCGTATCACGGAACGTAAGGCCGGCTGCGCGCGAGTGCAGACTGCCGCGCGCCGGGTCGGGAGGTGGCAGATGGCGGACGACAAGCTCGTGCTGCAGGTGATCGTCGCGAGCACGAGGCCGGCGCGGAAAGGGCGCGCGGTGGCGGACTGGTTCCTCACGCGCGCCGAGGCGCACGGCGCGTTCATCGTGGAGGACGTTGACCTCGCCCGCGTGGGCCTGCCGTTCTACGACGAGACGGCGCACCCGAAGCTCCGGAAGTACGAGCACGAGCACACGCGGGCGTGGAGCGCCGTCGTGGACCGGGCCGACGCCTACGTCGTGGTCACGCCCGAGTACGACTTTGGTCCCCCCGCGGTGCTCACGAACGCGCTGCAGTTCCTGCTGCACGAGTGGGCATACAAGCCGATGGGGTTCGTGAGCTATGGTGGCGTGTCGGGCGGCACGCGCGCCGCCCAGGTGGTGAAGCAGACCGCCGTGGCGCTCAAGATGATGCCGATGTTCGAGGCGGTGTCGATCCCGTTCTTCGCCCAGCACCTCGACAAGGAGACCGGCACGTTCGGGCCGCCCCAGGTGCAGGCCGATGCCGCGGCGGCGATGCTCACCGAGCTGCACCGCTGGGCGGTTGCGCTCCGGCCGATGCGCGCGAAGGGCTGAGCCGCGCGGGTACTGGCCCGTACGCGTGCGCGGTCAACGCGCGCTGCGCGCCGCCCCCTTGGAGGGCACTACTCCGTGGCGGCCAGGTTCTCGAGCACGATCGCCGCGTTGCGGCGCAGGCCGTCGTGCCGGGCGCGCTTCATGGCCGAGTTGCGGAAGGCGGCGGCGTACGCGGTGTCGTCCATCTCCATCCACTCCTTGGCGAGCGCCGCGGCATCCGCGCCGCCGAGCCGGCTGCGCGGGCGGAACGCGGGCTCGCGCAGGTCGCGCGCGAACTTGACGTTCCACGGGCAGGCGTCCTGGCACACGTCGCAACCATAGAGATGGTCGCCGACGCCGCGTTGCAGCTCGGCGGGGATGGGGCCGTGGTGCTCGATGGTGAGGTAGGAAATGCAGCGCGCCGCGTCGAGCACGTGCGGCCCGGGAAACGCACCCGTGGGGCAGGCGTCGAGGCACCGCCGGCACGTGCCGCAGTGGTCGTCCTCGAACGGGGCGTCCGGTTCCAGCGCGACGTCCGTGAACAGCGCGCCGAGAAAGAAGAACGACCCGATGCGCGGATTGATGAGCATGGTGTTCTTGCCGAACCAGCCGAGCCCGGCGCGTCGTGCGAGGTCGCGTTCCAGGATGGGCCCGGTGTCCACGTACGACCTGGTGCGCCCGCCGGCTTCGGCGCGGAGCCACGCGCCGATTCCATCGAGCCGGTCCCACATCACGCGATGGTAGTCGTCACCGCGGGCGTAGCGGGCCACCGGACCCGCGCCCTCACGCCCGCCGTAGTCGAGCGCGACGACGAGCGCGAAGCGCATGCCGGGCTCGGGCCGCGTGGAGTCGCGGCGGAGGTCGGCGTTGCGCCGCATGTAGTCCATCGTGGCGTTGTGGCCGGCGGCGAGCCACGCGTCGTAGTGCGCCGCCGTGCCCACGGGTCCGAGCGCCGCGATGCCCGCGAGGTCGAATCCGGCGCCGTACGCCTGCGCCTTGAGCCGCACCGAGAGCGGCGCCGCGCGCGGCACGACGGGCGCCGCGGCCCCGGCTGCGGGCCGCGTCACGGCGTCCGCCTGGCCCGCCGCGCGGGCCGCGTCACGGCATCCGCCGGGCCCAGCGCGCGTAGCGGACCACGTCGTCGATCGGCGGCACCGCGTGGTGGTCGCCGTAGGCGGTGTGCATGCGCCACGCCACGTACGTGCGATCCGGCAGGGGAAGGAACGGAAAGCGGCGGTACCAGTCGCGGGTGCGAAACCGCCACGCCACGCGCAGCAGGTCGGCGGCGAGCGTGGGGTGCGCCGCGGCGCGGAGCGCCAGGCGGGCGGAAAGTCCGATCCATCCCATTCCGGAAAGATCGCGGCGGCCGGCGCGGCGATCAACGCGGCGGAACGAGTATCATTCCCGCCACCATGTGGATGCTCCGCGCCCTCCCGACGATGAGCTGGTTCGCGGCACACGGCTACTACCGTGTGACGGAGGGCGGCGTGGAGCCCCCGCGGACGGGGCCGGAGCTCATCGTCGCAAACCACACCAACTCACTGCTCGACGTCGCGTTCGTGGTGGTGGCGTCGCGCCGGCGCGTGCGGTTCATGACCAAGGCGCCGCTGTTCACCTACCCGGGGCTGGGCTGGCTGGTGCGGGCGGTGGGGTCGGTGCCGGTGTACCGGCGGCAGGACGATCCGTCGCTCGTGGCGCAGAACTTCGATGTGTTCCGCGACGTGTATCGCGCCATCGCGCAGGGGTACGCGGTGGGCATCTTTCCCGAGGGCATCAGCCATAGCGCCTCGCGCCTCCAGCCCCTCAAGACGGGCGCAGCGCGCATCGCGCTTGGTGCGGCCGAGCAGCTCGGCGGCCGCGCGTTTCCCATCGTGCCCATCGGAATGGTGTTCCGCGACCGCCGCACGTTCCGCAGCCCGGCGCGCGTGATCGTGGGCGAGCCCTGCACGTGGGACGACCTCGCCGCGCGGGGGACGCGCGACCGCGAGGCCGTGCGCGAGCTCACGCGGAGGATCGAGGCGTCCATGCGCGCGGTGACGCTGAACCTGCACGCCTGGCACGACGAGCAACTCGTCCGCATGGCCGAGCAGATCTGGCGGGTGGAGATCGGCGGCGAGGACGGCCCACAGGCCGAGATGGCACGGCTGGCGACGGCCACCGACATGCTCGCCCGCCTGCGCCTCGGCGACGCCGACAGCTGGCGCACCGTCGAGCGCCAGGTGCGGGCCCACGAACGGCTGCTCGGCCGGCTCGGGCTTACACCCGCGTCGCTGCGGGCGAGCCTCGGCACCGGCACGGCGGCAGTGTGGCTGCTGCGCCGCGTGCCGCTGATGATGATGACGCCGATCGCCGGCCTTGGCCTGTTGCTGTTCTGGGTGCCGCGGTGGCTCACGGGGGAGATCGGCACGCGGGCGTCGGTGCGCGAGGGCGAGGACTCGATCCCGACGTTCCGGGTGATGTACGGCGGCATCATCTTCCTCGCCTGGTTCGTCCTGCTCGCCGTCGCCGCCGGCATCGCGTGGGGCGTGGTGGCCGGGATCGTCACGCTGCTCGCCTTGCCGCTGGTCGCGTTCGCGGCGCTGGCGATTGGCGAGTCACGGCGGTTCGTGTGGCAGTCCATCCGCCGGTACCTGGTGTTGCGCCGCCACCCGGAGCGGATCGCCGCCCTGCGGCAGCGTCAGCACGAGATCGCGCAGCAGCTCAAGGAGCTGCTGCGCGGGCGCATCCTCGACGGCGTCTACCCGCCGCTCAGCCGCATGCCTTCGGAGAACGAGCTGGGCAAGGCCTTCGACGTCAGCCGCATCACCGTGCGCCAGGCGCTC